>NZ_BAAHXK010000004.1:0-209808 GCF_054656915.1 Methylothermus subterraneus | reverse complement strand
GACCAATCCCAGGCTCTAGAACTGATTGCCCAGCTGCGTTCTCCTGAGGTCCCTGTGCGCTTGAACTACGGCCCCGTACACGCCGCCCTCCGCTTGAATCCAAGGACCTCTGAGCTCTATGGTCAGATCGGCCTGAATCAACCTCCCCCAGCCGCCAAAGGCAAAGGGTTCGTTTTCGCCGGCCAGCTTGATCGCCTGCCTTTAGATTCTTGGCTTGAGTTTTGGTCCAGGTGGCCGCTTTCCTCTTCAGGCACAGGCCGTCTCCGCCAACTCGAGCTGAACGCAGAGCACGTGCACCTGCAGGGTAAGAACCTAGGCGCCCATCGCGTGCAAGCCCAGCGGGTCGAATCCGGTTGGAAAGGCGCTTTGACTGCTCCGTACGCGGCCGGCGACTGGACCTGGGAAAGCCGAACAAAGCGGCTGAGCTTGAGGTTGGATTTCATCGACCTAGACAAACTCAGCCAATTGGCCCAGAACCCTAAACTTCCTCGCTACTCGCCCGCAACCCCCTGGCCGGCGCTGACCCTGCACGCCCAACGCTTGCGCTGGCGAAAGCACGATCTTGGCGCGCTTACGTTTAAAACGTTCCCCGAAGCCGCCCAAGTCCCATTCGAACTCACCTTGGCCGGTTCCTGGCACCGCTTGGAAGCCTCTGGCCGCTGGCGCCAAGCCGAACCTACCGCCACGCAGGTGAGCGGCCGTTTCAGCAGCCAAGACCTGGGAAAGTTTCTACAGCACATCGGCTATTCCACCGCCTTGGCGCAAACCCCGACTACCCTCGATTTCAAGCTCGACTGGCCGGGCGCGCCTCAATTCTCCGTAGCCAAGCTGAACGGCTTCGCCCATCTGGAGACGGGCCCGGGGCGGTGGCTGGATGCGGATCCCAAAGCCGCCCGCTTGTTGGGTTTGTTGTATTTGGGCACGCTCGAGCGCCGCCTGCGGCTGGATTTCAGCGACCTGTTTCAAGCGGGTCTAGCCTATGAGCGCATCGGCGGCCGCATCCGTATCAAAGACGGACTTGCGCTCACCGACGATTTGAGCATCGCCGCGATCTCAGCTCGCATCCACATTGCCGGCACCGTAGACCTGGTCAACCATCAGGTGGACGAATACGTCACGGTCTCCCCCAACACGCCTGCCACCTTGGGCTTGTTCCGCGAATACTCAAGCAACGGTTTAGGCAAAATGGCCAATTTCACCCAACGCCTGATCAACGCGCCTCTAGACAGCGTTACCCAAAGCCAATACGCTATTTATGGGACTTTGGACAATCCGACCATTGTCCTTCTGCGCCGCAGCCTACCAGGAGCTATGCTCCATGGAATCTGGTCAAAGTTGCAGGGATTGACTGGAAACCCAAATGAATAAGCCTATCGTCGCCGCCGTCCAAATGACCTCCGGTCCCGATCTTGTCGCCAACCTGGAGGCGGCCAAAGTCGAGATCGCCAAAGCCGCGGCTCAAGGCGCCGAGCTCGTCTTGCTGCCGGAGAATTTTGCCTTCATGGGTCGGAGCGAGCGCGACAAGCTCGCGATCATGGAGCCGGAGGGTCAGGGACGCATCCAGGATTTTCTCGCCGCTACCGCCGCCAGCCTTAAGCTCTGGTTGGTCGGAGGAAGCGTTCCCTTACGCGCAGGCCCAACTAAAGCCTATGCGGCCTGCCTGATTTACGGCCCAGACGGGAAGCTTAAAGGGCGCTACGACAAAATCCACCTGTTCGACGTCGATCTTCCCGGCACCACCGAGAGCTATCGCGAATCCGACACCATCGTTCCCGGGGAAAAACCTTTGGTGCTCGATACCCCGCTCGGCAAGCTGGGAGTAGCTATTTGCTACGATATTCGCTTCCCGGAGCTCACCCGCCGGCTGAGCGCGCAGGGGCTTGAAATCCTGCTGGTGCCGGCGGCTTTCACCGCGCACACCGGTGCCGCGCACTGGGAGGTGCTGCTACGCGCCCGGGCGATCGAAAACCAGTGTTACGTGGTCGCTGCCGATCAAGGCGGCGTCCACGCCAATGGTCGCCAAACCTACGGCCACAGCATGATCATCGATCCCTGGGGCAGGGTGCTAGCTGAGCTCGGGGAAACCCCGGGGGTGTGCGCAGCCCGCTTCGATAGGCGGGTTTTGGACGAGGTCCGCCGGGCTTTTCCCGCGCTCACCCACCGCAAGCCTTACCTATTCCAACGTGAACCGCCGCCATGACCGAGGAAGCACTTCGCCTTGCGCAACGCACGCTGCTGGAACCGGCCGGACTGGATCCGGCCAAGTTGCATCGGATCTTAGACCAAATCCTCACGGTGCCGGTCGACCTGGCCGACATTTACCTGCAGTTTTCGCGCTTTGAATCCTGGGTGCTTGAGGACGGCATCGTCAAGGAAGGAACCCACAGCCTGGAACAAGGCTTTGGCGTGCGCGCGGTGTGCGGCGACAAGACCGGCTTTGCCTACAGCGACGTGATCGCCTTCGACACCTTGCTGGAAGCGGCCACCCACGTGCGCGCCATCGCCCGTCACGCTGCCTCCGCCCGCGTGGCGGTCGCTTCCCAAGCAAGCCCAAGGTCGCTCTACCTGAGCGTCGATCCGCTGCCGAGCTTGACCACCGAAGCCAAAATCGATTTGCTGCGGCGTCTGGACAGGCTCGCCCGCCAGAGCGATCCCAGGATAGAGCAGGCGATCGTTAGCCTGTCCGGCAGTTTCGAGATCGTCCTGATCGCAACCCAGGACGGCGCCCTGCACGCCGACGTGCGCCCCTTGGTCCGACTCAACGTGAGCGTGATCCTCGCCCACCACGGGCGCCGCGAACAAGGCAGCGCCGGAGGTGGGGGGCGCACCGATTATCGCTACTTTTTGGAACCCGGGCGGGCCGAAAGCTACGTGGAAGAAGCCGTGCGCCAAGCCCAAGTCAACCTGGAGGCGGTCGAAGCCCCGGCCGGCACCATGACTGTGGTTTTAGGGTCGGGCTGGCCCGGCGTGCTCTTGCACGAGGCGGTCGGCCACGGCTTAGAGGGCGACTTTAACCGCAAGGGAACCTCAGCTTTTAGCGGTCGGATCGGGGAAAAAGTCGCCTCGGCCCTGTGCACGGTGGTGGACGACGGCACCTTGCCCGGAAGGCGTGGTTCCCTCAACATCGACGACGAAGGCACCCCGACGCAGCACACCGTGTTGATCGAAAACGGCGTCCTCAAAGGCTATCTGCAGGACAAGATGAACGCCCACTTGATGGGCACAGTATCTACCGGGAACGGCCGCCGGGAATCCTACGCTTATCCCCCTCTGCCTAGGATGACCAATACCTATCTGCTTCCTGGAAAATACAGCCCGGAAGAAATCATCGCTTCGGTGGACAAAGGGTTGTACGCGAAAAACTTCGGCGGCGGCCAAGTGGACATCACTTCGGGCAAGTTCGTGTTTTCTGCTTCCGAGGCTTACTGGATCGAACACGGCCGGATCACCCGCCCGGTCAAAGGCGCGATGCTGATCGGCAACGGCCCAGAAGTGCTGACCCGGGTCAGCATGGTAGGCAACGATTTGCATTTAGATCCTGGCGTGGGCACCTGCGGCAAAGACGGCCAGAGCGTACCGGTAGGCGTCGGTCAGCCGACCCTACGCGTGGACGGGCTGACCGTCGGCGGAACCCGCACCTAACTTGGCAGGAGGACAGCCTTGGAACCGCTCGAATCGCAACTTAAACTCTTGCAGGACAAAGTCGCCTTGGTCCTGGAACAAGCCAGAAAACTGGGCGCCAGCGCCGCCGAGGCCGGCGCCCACCTCGATGCCGGCCTGGCGGTCAGCGCCAGGCTGGGAGAGGCAGAAAGCATAGAGCACCACCGCGACCAGGGCCTGACCGTGACTGTGTATTTTGGGCAACGCAAGGGTTCGGCGAGCACCACCGAGCTGGGCGATGCCGCGCTTAAAGAGACGGTGGAAGCCGCGTGCGCCATCGCCCGCTTTGCCCACGAAGACCCTTACGCCGGTTTGCCCGATCCGGCTAGATTGGCCGTTCAGATTCCGGACTTGGACCTGTACCATCCCTGGGCCATCGGCCCCGACCAGGCGCTTGAGCTAGCGCTCGAATGCGAGGCCGCCGCGCTCGGTGCGCATCCGGAAATCGTCAATTCCGAAGGGGCAAGCCTTACCAGCCACAATAGCATCCGCGTGTTGGGCAACAGCGAAGGTTTCTTGCACGGTTACCCGGCTTCACGCCACAGCTTAAGCTGCGCCGTGGTAGGCAAACGCGGCGGACAAATGCAACGCGACTATTGGTACACGATAGCCCGTAGCCCGCAAGACCTTGAATCTCCGGCGAGCGTCGGCCGCAAAACCGCCGAGCGTACGGTAGCCAGATTAGGAGCACGCTCTTTAAGTCCACGCCAATGCCCGGTGATCTACGCCGCAGAGGCGGCCACCAGCCTGATCGGCCATTTCTTGGCCGCCATTCGGGGAAGCAATCTATACCGCAGGTCTTCCTTTCTGCTAGACAGCTTAGGAAAATCGGTCTTCCCAAAATTCGTCCGCATTCACGAAGAGCCCCACCTAAAACGGGGGATAGGCAGCGCCCCTTACGACAGCGAGGGGGTAGCCACCTATCCCCACGATTTGGTTCGCGACGGAATCGTCCGATCTTATATCTTGAGCAGTTATTCGGCCCGCAAGCTTGGACTTGAAACCACCGGCAACGCCGGCGGCGTGCACAACGTCATCGTCGATCCAGGGACGCTGCAACGCGACTCCTTACTCCGGGAAATGGGATCTGGCCTATTGGTTACCGAACTGATGGGGCACGGGGTGAATTTAGTCACCGGAGATTATTCGCGAGGAGCGGCCGGATTTTGGGTAGAGAACGGGGAAATTCAATTCCCCGTCGAGGAAATTACGATTGCCTCGAATCTCAAACAAATGTTCCGCGACCTCGTGGCGATCGGTCTGGATGTCGACCGGCGCGGCAACATCCAGACCGGTTCCATCTGGCTGGCGAATATGACTGTAGCCGGTAATTCCTCTTAAAGCACGAGCAAGAATAAAGTGCCTAAATACGTCTCCACCGCATAGGCACACGCCACTCCTAGCCCAAAGGAAGCAGGTCTAGCCAAAACCTGATGGAAAATCCTGCCAAGCACGGCCAGCCCCCAGACGACAAACAGCATCAGGCCGTAAAAAGCCGCCAGCAAGGCCGGACCTTCCGCCACTCGCAACCAGATCACCCAAGGAATAGCAAACATCCCTACCAAGCTCTCAGCCCCCATAATCAAAGTCGCGGTGGGAAAAAACCAATTGCGGCGCCTAGCTAAAGCCAGCACGATGAATACGAAAACCTGAGTCAAGATCAACTCGCAGATTGCCGCGACAAAAGCCTCGGCCGGCTCTCCCATAAGCAGCGTCTGGATGGCCCAAAACGCGCCGAGATAAACTAAGGCCGTTTTTTCGTAATCCTCGCGAGAGACCGACCAATTTTGGGGAAGTTTCTGAAAAAAACTCTGGGAGATAAATAACTTGATCAAATGCATAACGCGCTCCTTGGAAGTTTCCTTAACTTCCCATACAGCGGCATGCAGTCGAAAAATTTGATCTGGAAAATTTAGATTTGTGATCCGGATCGCACCTTCCCTTGGATTCAACTTACCCCAAGAAGGAAGGTTTCCAGAGAAAGCGTCCTTAAAGGGAGGAGTTTAAAGAGGCGCTGACGGGCGATAGCAGCACCTATCGCCCGCCTTGAGGCGAGAGACTTATTCCTTAGGCTCTGCCGTGACCCACTTATAGAAAAAGTAGCCCGCAACGACGACCAGGATAGTGACCACGATACCGCCCGGCGTCCGCATCTTTTCGACTAGATCGAGTATAGCTCCCATTAGTGAACCTCTTTCGCTAATAAATTAGTGGTCTGTCATGCTTGATGCCAGCCAGACCAGTATACGAATATCCTTCTGCGTGTCAAGAAAACTGCGGCTTTACAAAGCCTGCACGTAGTTTTTTCTGGTCGAACTCAATAAAATCTTTAGTTTTTCTGGAACGAAACGTTTCCATGCCTATTACGAAAACGCGTTTTGCACCCAGTCCTACCGGCTGGATTCACCTAGGCAACGCCAGAACCGCCGTTTTCAACCGGCTATACGGCAAAGTATTCCTGCTGCGCATCGAGGATACCGATGCAGAACGCAGCCGAACTGAATTTGTCGCAGCGATCCTAGAAGACTTACACTGGCTCGGTTTGGCATGGGAAGAAGGTCCGCGTTCTGCCGAGCCGAACGAATATTTCCAGTCGCAGCGCACCGCCATTTATGAAGACTATTACGCCCGCTTAGAACAAGACGATCTCGCCTATCCTTGCTTCTGCACCCCTGAAGAGTTGGCTCGGTCCCGCAGAATCCAACTGAGCCAGGGTCTGCCGCCCAAATATTCCGGCAAATGCGCGCATCTATCCCGCGAGGAAATCGCACAGCGCCTGGCGCAGGGGCTTAAACCGACGCTGCGGTTTCGGGTGCCGCCTGGACAGACGGTGACATTTAAAGACCTAATCCGCGGCGAACAGCGCTTTGCGACCGACGCCATCGGCGACTTTATCATCCGCCGCGCCGACCGCACTCCCGCTTTTTTCTTCTGCAACGCCATCGACGATGCCCTGATGGGCGTCACCCACGTCTTGCGCGGCGAGGACCATCTGCCCAACACTCCCCGCCAGCTCCTCATTCTACAAGCGCTTGGCCTTCCGCAGCCGCGCTATGGGCATATCTCGTTGATCTTGGGAGAAGACGGCGCCCCCCTCTCTAAACGCAACGGCAGCATGAGCCTGCGGGAACTGCGGGAACGAGGGTATCTGCCCGCCGCCATAGTCAATTTTCTAGCCCGCCTAGGTCACGTTTACCCAGAAGACAGACTGCTGTCCTTGCAGGAATTGGCTTTAGGCTTTCGGTTAGAAAAACTGAGCCGAGCGCCTGCGCGCTTTGACCCCAAGCAGCTCGATTTCTGGCAGGCCCGCGCCGTGCGCGCCGCCGACGACGCCACTTTGGAGGCGTGGCTTGGCGAAGCCGCCTTAAGGCAGGTCCCACCAGCCTGCCGCAGCCAATTCCTGGCGTTAGTGCGCAGCAACTGGATTTTCCCCGAGCAGGCCCAAGCCTGGGCAGACATCCTATTCGCGCCGGACTATCCGGTCACCGAAACAGCGCGCCTTATCCTAGCCCATACCGATCCTGGGTTTTTCCGCGCTGCCCTGGAGTCTGCCCGCTCCCATCCGCAAAACTACCAGGAATTCTTGGCCGCGCTCCAAGCCAAATGCAAGGTCCACGGCAAACAGCTGTTTCAGCCGCTTCGGGCGGCCTTGACGGGGCGTTTGGATGGCCCCGAGCTCGAGCCGATCTACACGCTTCTTGGTCCCCAACGCCTCTTTGACCGACTCGCCCGCTTTAACCCATGCTGACGATCTTCAATAGCCTAACGCGCAGGAAAGAAATCTTTCGCCCCATCCTCCCGGGTAAGGTGCGCATGTACGTGTGCGGGGTGACGGTCTACGACTATTGCCACCTGGGCCATGGCCGGGTCATGGTGGTGTTCGACAGCATCGCCCGCTACCTGCGCTGGTTGGGGTTTGAGCTCACCTACGTGCGCAACATCACCGACATCGACGACAAAATCATCCGCCGCGCCGAAGAGCTTAAGATCCCGATCGCCGCGCTCACCGAGAAGTTCATCCAGGCGATGCACGAGGACGAGCGCGCTTTGGGGTGCTTGCCGCCCGATCTGGAACCTCGAGCAACCCAGTCCATCCCGCAGATCATCGCGATGATCCAAACCTTGCTGGACAAGGGCTATGCCTACCTCGGAGACAACGGCGACGTTTACTTTGCGGTAGGAAAATTTGCCGGTTATGGCAAACTCTCGGGGAAAAACCTCGAGGAGCTGCGCGCCGGCGCTCGGGTGGAAGTCGCTGAAGCCAAACGCGACCCGCTCGACTTTGTCCTCTGGAAACGCGCCAAACCCAACGAGCCGGCTTGGGATTCGCCCTGGGGACTGGGGCGTCCTGGGTGGCATATCGAGTGCTCGGCGATGTCCACGAGCTGCCTTGGGGCGCACTTTGACATCCACGGCGGAGGAGCCGATCTCCAATTCCCCCACCACGAGAACGAGATCGCCCAATCCGAAGGGGCGACCGGGGAGCCGTTCGCCAACTACTGGATCCACGTCGGCTTCGTCCGCATCGACCAAGAAAAGATGTCCAAATCGCTGGGCAACGTGTTCACCCTCCGCGAGCTGCTCGAGCGCTATCCCGGCGAGGCGATCCGATTCTTCCTCCTGACCAGCCATTACCGCAGCCCTCTGGATTATTCGGAGGACTCCCTCGTTTCCGCCAAGGCCGGCTTAGAAAGACTTTATACCGCGTTGCGCGGCCTGCCCGAGAACGCTGTCCAAATGGATGAGCAAAACTTCTCGGTGCGTTTTAAGCAGGCGATGGACGACGACTTCAACACGCCCGAGGCGCTCGCGGTGCTGTTCGACTTGGCCAAAGAAATCAACCGGCTCAAATCCCAAGACTTAAAGCGAGCGGCCCGGCTTGGCGCTACCCTCAAGTCCCTAGGCGGCGTGGTGGGTCTTTTGCAACAAGATCCGGAAGCTTTTCTTAGAGGCAAAACCCCGCTTCCCGCCGAGGCCATCGAGCGCCTGATCGAGGCGCGCAATCAAGCCAGAAAAGCCAGAGACTGGGCCACCGCCGACCGCATCCGAGAGCAGCTTAAGGCGCACGGCATCGTGCTCGAAGACACCCCGCAAGGGACGCTCTGGCGGCGCGCTTAAAGCCAAAACCTACCGGTCCAATCCTGCGAGACTAATCCGTCTTTGCCAATGCCCGGGCGAGCGCGTAGATTTCCAAAGCATCCAACACCTGATCGTGGCGCTCGAACAGCTTGGCGATGCAGGCACGGTGGAGGGCGAGCTTAAAGCCGCCAAAACCGAGCGCCCCAAAGCAAACTTTGCCGTGGCGCACCTTGCCCCGATCGGATGGCTCGATTCCGGCGATCCCCCAAGGAGGGGTGGCGTTGGCGTCGAGCAGCACCTCCAACGTGGGAAGCGCCTGCCAGTGACGTTCCTCCAGCAGCCGGACCCCGGCCGCGCCAGCGGCAAAGACGATGTGCGCCTTAGCGATCGCCTGCCCCCGCGCCTCGCCGTCCACGGCCTCCTGCGGCACGACCTCCACCCCAAAGCGCTCCCGGATCGCCGCGCACGCCTGCCTAGCGCGCGCCAGACTGCGGGAAGTCAGCGTCACTTTAGCGCCCTCATAGGCCAGCAAAGCGGCGAGCCGCTGCCCGACCGGGCCGGTGCCGGCCAACACCACCGCCCGCTTGCCGCCGATTTCCCCGGCGATCTGGGCAACGCCCGCCGCGGCGGTGGTATTGCTGCCGTTGCTGTCGAGCATCACCGACACCCGAAAATCGCCAAAGAATTTATTTTTGACCGCTTCTAAAAGCGCCTGGCCTGCCGCAAGGTCCCGGCCGCCGATGAAGATCGCGGTGTTTTGCTTGGCCTTCGGAGAACGGGTAAAGATCGCCCCGTCCACCAACGGCCCGACGTTTGCGGGCGTTAGGTTCGCGTAGCCGAGCACGCAGTCGGCGCCGCCGTCGTAAGCGACGATCGCATCGAACGAAGAGGGGTAAGGGTCGGTATCAAACTGCAACAAGATCTTTTTCACTCAAACGCTCGTGCGTCTTTGTACCAAGATATAGATATAATGACTCCACGTTTCTGCCCCAGTCGAGGCTCAAATGCTCAAGGACCAATCCATCCAAACGTTCCTGGACCGACTGGCTGGGCCTTCTGCCACCCCGGGCGGGGGCAGCGCCGCCGCGCTCATGGGGGCGATGGGGGCGGCGTTGGTGAGCATGGTCGCCAATCTTACTCTCGGCAAACCCAAATACCAAGCCCTGGAAGGGGAAATGCAGGCGCTTTTGCAGCGAGCGGAAACCCTGCGCGAGCGTCTGGCGGGCGCGGCCGAAGCCGACATCGCTGCTTTTGACGAGGTCATGGCCGCTTATCGCCTGCCCAAGGCGACAGAGACAGACAGAGCGCACCGTCAGCGCGCCGTTCAGGCCGCGCTCAAGGCGGCCGCCGAAGTGCCTTTGACCTGCGCCCACCTGTGCGCCGAAGTCCTCGAGCTGTGCCGTCAGGCGGCCGAACGCGGCAACCCCAACGCCATCATCGACGCCGGGGTTGGCGCGCTGGCGGCGCACGCGGCCCTTAAAGCGTGTGCGCTGAACGTCGCCGCCAACCTGAACGCGATTGAGGATTCGGATTTTACCCAGGCCTGCCGGGCGGAATTGGACCTTGTCCTGGACGCCCATCACGCCACAGCCGAGGCGATCCTGGCAACGATCCACAGGAGGCTTTGGCGATGATTTTGCGCTTGGTCGCTTTGCTCATCGCTGGCTGGCTCGCCACCGCCTCGGCGACTTCGGTGCGCGAGGTCAGCCTGCAGGAGATGCTCGAGCGCGCCGAACTTGTCTTCGAAGGCGAGGTCGTTCGGGTAAGGGGGGGAGAGACGCTGGATCAGCGGCCGTTCACCCGCATCGAGTTTCGGGTGCTGGACGTGATCAAGGGTCGTTACGAGCGCCCCACCCTGACTCTCGATTTCCTCGGTGGGGAAAGCGGCGCAAAGCGCCTGGCAATAGAAGCGATGGACTATCCGGCGCTGGGAGAACGCGGGATTTATTTCGTCGAATCCCTAACCACCCGCCTGGTCCACCCTCTTTACGGCTGGTCCCAGGGCCATTTCGTCGCTTATCCAGACGAATCGGGCCGCCTGCGCGTCCGCGCCGCCAACGGCCAGCCCGTCACGCAGGTGGAATTTGCGCCCGCCGCTGGCTCTCCCCGGCTGAGCCGAGGGGTAGCCAAAGGGGTCCTCACCCGGCGCGACGCCCAAATCTCTGAGGCGCTGTCGCTGGAGGAGTTCAAAAAACAGTTGCGCCAGCACCTGCCAAGATGAGGTGGCTCGGTTTGGTTTTGGGTCTTGGCTTAAGTTGGAGCGCGTGCGCCTACGTCCTAAGCGGTAACCGCTGGCCGCAAGCCCAAACGCGCTTTGTCTATGACCTCGTGAACACGCGCGGGGAACGCGCCGCGCCGAGCGGGGTGCCTTGGAACCGCGCCTTCGAGGAAGCGCTGGCGCGCTGGAACGCGCGCACCGCCTTCACCTTCCGCGGGCAGATCGACCCTGCCGACCCTTGCCGCGACGACGGCATCAACAGCGCCGCTTTCCGGCGCGACGATTGCGGCTTTGCCTTCGGTTCCACGACTCTGGCGATCACCTACAGCGTCTTTTCCCGCGGCGCTTTGCTCGAGACCGACATCGTGTTCAACGACAACGAGCCCTGGGACGTCTACGACGGCCCCTTGCGCGCGCGGGCCACCGATTTCACCCGGGTCGCCACCCACGAACTGGGCCACGCCTTGGGGCTGGGCCATGAGGATCGGGTTCCTGCGATCATGTCCAGCCTGGTGGACGACCTGACGCTGCCGCAGAAGGATGACCTCGAGGGCGTCGCCGCTCTTTACGGCCAGGCGCCTTTGCCGCCCGCCTGCCAGCCCCGCCCCTTGCCGCTCAATGTTTGGCTGGAGGAGCGCCTCGAGGCGGCCGACTGCCGGCGCCTGGACATCGCGGAAGACGCATTCGCCAGCGACGACAGCGCGGTGGACCTGTACACCCTGGATTTGCCGGTGGCCGGCTTGGTCGTCGTGCGCATGGATTCGCAAGCGCTCGACCCTTACTTGGAAATCCGCCAAGGCGGCCAGGTCCTGGCCACCGACGACGATTCCGGCGCCTCGACCTCGGCGCTGATCGTCAAACACTTTCCCCCCGGCCGCTATCAGGTGGTCGCCAACAGCGCGTTGCGGACGCTGCAGGAAGGCCCCTACCGCCTTCAGGTCGAGATCGGTTTGGATCCCCCCGCACCGGCCCGCCTAGAATCCGACTGGTCGGTGACCCTCGCCGCGGTGGACGTAAACGGCCAGGCCTACCAGGCCAAGCTGGCCTTCTACCCCAACCCGGACGATCCGCACGGGCTGTACTGGCGCCTGGAGAGCTACGCTCTACGACCTGGGGGACCTGTGCCCGGGGCCATCCTGCTGCCGGACTCGACCGACCTGGTCTTCAACCCGGTCGAGGCCTTGGGCCGCCGCTTCGACGTGGTCTTAAAGCGCCATTTCGCACCGCAAGACCCAACCGGCTGGTACTGGAAACTCGATCAGGTCTTCGAGCGCCACTAAGGGTAACCATCCGGATTTTGGCTCTGCCAGCGCCAGGCGTCGCGCACCATGGCTTCGATCCCGAACTCGGCGCGCCAGCCCAATTCTTTGGCGGCGAGCGTCGGGTCGGCGTAGACTTCGGCCACGTCCCCAGGCCGGCGCGCGACGATGCGGTACGGCACCGGGCGGCCGGTGACCTGCGCGAACGCGCGCACCACCTCCAGGACGCTGTAGCCTCTGCCGGTTCCAAGGTTATAGGTGAAAACCCCTCCCGGCGGGCCGCAAAGTTGCTTTTCCACCGCCTTGACGTGGGCTTTGGCCAAGTCCACCACGTGGATGTAATCGCGCACCCCGGTGCCGTCGCGGGTCGGCCAGTCGCCGCCGAACACTTTGAGCTCCGGCAGTTTCCCGACCGCCACCTGGGTAATATAAGGCATGAGGTTGTTCGGAACGCCTTTGGGATCCTCGCCGATCAGGCCGCTCGGGTGGGCCCCGATGGGGTTGAAATAGCGCAGCAAGGTCACCGTCCAGGGAGGAGAAGCGCCGGTCAAGCGATCGGCCGCTACCAGATCGCGCAAGATTTCCTCGATGAACAGCTTGGTGCGGCCGTAAGGGTTGCTGGGTTGCAAGGGAAAATCCTCGCGGATGGGGCAGCTTTTAGGATCGCCGTAAACCGTGGCCGAAGAGCTAAACACCAGGCGTTTGACCCCCGCGGCCGCCATCGCTTCGCACAGGCTAATCGTGCCGGCAACGTTGTTGCGGTAATAGGCCAGAGGCTGCGCGCACGCCTCCCCCACCGCCTTGAGCCCGGCAAAGTGGACGACCGCGGCGATCTCGGTGCGGGCGAAAATCCGGCCGAGCGTTTCCGCCTCGCGGAGGTCGGCTTTGACGAACTCGATCCTTTTGCCGGCGATCTGTTCCACCCGTCGGATCGCTTCGAACTTGCTGTTCACGAGGTTGTCCACCACCGTCACCGCAAAACCGGCCGCCAGCAGCTCAACGCAGGTGTGGCTGCCGATGTAGCCGGCCCCGCCGGTGACCAAAATCCGCGCGCTCATGAGTTTCTCCTTTTTCAGCTTGTAGATGCCTAACTTTATTCTAGGCTAGCCGCGCGGATGAAAGCGCGCGTGCAGCTCTTTAAGCCGGGCTTGGGCGACGTGGGTGTAAATCTGCGTCGTAGAGAGGCGGCTGTGGCCTAAAAGCATCTGCACTGCGCGCAAGTTGGCGCCGTGGTCGAGCAAATGAGTGGCGAATGCGTGGCGCAAAGTATGCGGCGAGATGGGTTTTTCTATCCCTGCCTGGCGCGCGTAGCGTTTGAGCCGATGCCAAAACGCCTGGCGGGTAAGGGGAGCGGCGCGCTGGGTGACAAATAGGAACGCCGACTGCCGAGCGCCCAGCAGCACGGGCCGGGATTTTTCAAGATACTCCTCCAGCCATATTTTCGCCTCCTCGCCTAACGGCACCAGCCGCTCCTTGCCGCCTTTGCCGAAGATGCGGGCCACACCCAGCCTGCGGTCCAATTGCTCGCCCTTAAGCCCCACCAATTCCGAGACCCGCACGCCGGTGGCGTACAGCACCTCGATCATACAGCGGTCCCGAAGCCCCAAAGGCCGGCTGGGATCGGGCGCCTTGAGCAGGGCCTCGACCTCCGCTTCGCTCAAGGTGTCCGGCAGGCTGCGGCCAAGATACGGCGAGGCGATCCCCGCGCAAGGGTCGCCCGCGCTCAAGCCTTCGCGCACCAGGTAGCGATAAAACTTGCGCAGAGAAGACAGAAGGCGGGCGCTGGAGCGGGCGCTGACTCCGGCGCGGAAACGGTGCGCTAGATAGCGCGTGACGTCTGCTGCGCTCGCTTCGCTTAAGGGCTTTTTGAGCCAGGCGGCAAACAGCCGCAAATCGGAACCATAGGCTTGCAGCGTATTTTGGCTCAAGCCCTCTTCCAGCCACAGGGCGTCGAGGAAGCGATCGATTAACGGCTCATCCATCCTTCGTGGCGCAGCAACCACCGCTTGATTTCCACCGCCTCGCCTAAAGATCGGCCGCAATAGCCGCCCAAGCCCGATTTGGCCACGACGCGATGGCAAGGCACGAGGATGGGGTAAGGGTTGGCGCGACAGGCGGCGGCCACCGCCCGCGGGTAAGTCCCAAGCTGCCGCGCCAGCTCGCCGTAGGTGCGCGCCTCGCCGGGCGGAATGGCGAGCAAGGCTTGCCAGACGCGGCGGCAAAAAGCGCTTCCCTTGGCGGCCAAGACGCACTCAAACGGGGTGGCCGGATCGCGAAAATAGGCCTTTAGCTGCGCTTTAACCGCAGCCAGCTCTCCGTCTTCCTCTTGCTCCGTCCCGGTCCGCCAGGACAGATCGGTGAGGATTTCCCCTTGCGCTTTAAGCTCCAAAATCCCGCACGGGGTGCGCATTATCCCGCGCTTTGAGAGACCTTGGGCGGCGCAAGGCCGCCACCGAATCGCCACCTTTAGATCTTTTCCTTGATCCGCGCCGCCTTGCCGCGCAACTTACGCAGATAATACAGCTTGGCCCGGCGCACTTTGCCGCGCCGCTTGACCGTGATCTCCTGCAGCATCGGGCTATACAGCGGAAACACCCGCTCCACCCCTTCGCCGTGGGAAACCTTGCGCACGGTAAAGGAAGAATTCAAGCCGCGGTTGCGCTTGGCGATCACGACCCCTTCGAAGGCTTGCAGGCGTTCGCGATCGCCCTCTTTGACTTTGGTCTGCACCACCACCGTATCGCCGGGCCAAAAATCCGGGATGGATTTGGCGAATTTGGCGATCTGTTCTTTTTCGATTTCTTCAATGATATTGCCCATGTTGCTGCTCCAATTCACGTTTGAATTCTTCCAACAAGAGTTGCTCTTCCGCATCCAGCGTCCGCCGCGCCAGAAGATCGGGACGCCTGAGCCAGGTTCGGCCCAAAGCCTGTTTTTTACGCCAACGGGCGATCGCGCGATGATCCCCGCTGAGCAAGACCTCCGGCACACGCTGCCCGTCGATCTCGGCCGGCCGAGTATAGTGGGGGTGATCCAACAGGCCATCCGCATAAGAATCCTGCCCCGCCGACTCGGCATCGCCCAAAGCTCCGGGCAACAGCCGCGTCACCGCATCGATCAGCACCAGCGCGGCCAATTCCCCGCCCGAGAGCACGTAATCGCCGATCGACCACTCTTCGTCGATCTCGCGCTCCAGCACGCGCTGGTCTATGCCTTCGTAGCGCCCGGCCACCAGGATCATCCCCGCCGTTGCGGCAAACCGTTGGATCGCGGCTTGATCCAAACGCGCGCCTTGCGGAGATAGGTAAACCACTGGCGTCCGCCCCCCGGCGTCCGCCTTGGCGGCCCGGATCGCGTCTCTGAGCGGCTGGACTTTGAGCACCATCCCCGGCCCCCCGCCGTAGGGGCGGTCGTCCACCGTGCGGTGGCGGTCGCGGCTAAAATCGCGCGGGTTCCACAGCACCAAACGCATCAGCCCCCGCTTCCGCGCCCGCCCGGTCACCCCGAACCGGCAGGCGTGATCGACCATTTCCGGAAACAGGGTGATCACGTCAAAGCGCATCAGTAATCCGGATCCCAGTCCACCCGCATCACTCCGGCGTCGAGATCCAGTTCCCGGATCACGCGATCGCGCAGCCAGGGAATCAGTATCTCCCGCTCGCTGCCGCGCACGATCAACACGTCGTTGGCGCCGGTCTCCATCAACTCGACCACCCGCCCGAGCGACCGGCCGTTAAGATCAAAAACCTCAAGCCCGATCAGATCGACCCAGTAAAACTCGCCGGGCGGAAGCGGCGGCAATTGGCTGCGGGCGATGCTGATTTTGGCGCCGCGCAAGGCGTGCGCCTGCTCCGGCGTGACGATCCCGGCCAGCGCCGCCACCACCGCCGGCCCGTGCCGGCGTCCGGCGGTGACCGTGACTTCCCAGCGCTGGCCGCGATGCTCGAGCTCCCAAGGGGAGTAGCGCAAAATGTTCTCGCGCGGCTCGGTGTAGGAGCGCACCTTCACCCACCCCTGGAGACCGAACACCCCGGAGATCTCGCCGACGGGAACGCGCTTCACGCCCTTTTAGGCCGCTTGCCCCTCGCTGCGCTTGCGCCACTCGCGCAGCAAGCTCTTGACCCGATCCGTCATCTGGGCGCCGCGTCCCAGCCACAGCTCGACCCGCTCCATGTCCAGTTTGAGGCGGGCCTCGCCGTCTTCGGCGAGCGGGTTGAAATAGCCTACCCGCTCGATATGCCGACCGTCGCGCTTGGCGCGGCTGTCGGCCACCACCACGTGATAAAAAGGACGTTTGTTCTTGCCTGTGCGTGCCAACCGAATTTTAACCATAACGTTTCAAGCTCTCGGATTGTTAAAGGCGTCAACTTCTTTAGCCAAACTAAATATTTTATCGATTTTTGCCGATATTAAGAACGGCTTTTCAACTTCCGTTCCAAAAGGTAATCCAGCCACAGATGGGTGAGCTTTTCCTGCACCGTGTTCTGGCGTAGGCGGGCGTGGAGGTGGTCGAAATCCACCCGATCCAGCTCCTGGTCCTGGTTGTAGCACGAATAGACGAAGTATTCGCGCCCCGTCTGCGGGTCCACGTGCCGGCACAAGCATTGGCCGCACACCCCTTTGAGCATGCACTGCATGGGCGAATTGATCGAGCCGATGGCGGTGTGCTGTTTCTTTAGATAAGGCGCAAGGACCCCGAACCGGGCCTCCTTGACCGCACGCATCATTCGGTCGGAGCCGATGACGATCAGATGATCCACGTCGTCGAGGTGGATCGGCGTCGGTCCCAGCGCCCCGCGCGCATAAGCCAGCATCGCCTCGACCAGGTTGCCTTTGAAGCTCTTGTCCTGCGGGCGGGTGGTGGGAATCGGCCGATTGCCGGGCAGGTCGTCGACCGCCCACACCACCACGTCCGCGGCCGCCTCGATTTCCTCGCGCTTGAACACATCGCCGCTGGCGCGGTAGCCGGCAAAGTACAGCACCTGGTTGCCGGCCGCCTTGAGCGCCCTGCCGATGGAAAACAGCACCGCGTTGCCTAAGCCCCCGCCCACCAACAGCACCGTACGGCCGGCAGGGATCTCGGTGGGCGCGCCGGTCACCCCCATCACCACCAGCGGGTCGCCCGGCCGCCATAAGGCGCACAGCTTGGAGGAGCCGCCCATCTCCAGCACGATCAGGGAAACCACCCCGCGCTCTTTGTCCACCCACGCGCCGGTCAGGGCCAGCCCTTCCGCCGCCAGGCGGGTGCCCTCGACGACCGGGGCCCACGCCTCGAAATTCTGGACCCGGTAAAACTGCCCCGGGGCAAAGTGCTTGGCGGCCATGGGCGCCTTGACCACGATCTCGACGATGTTGGGGGTCAAACGCACCACCTCCACGACTTTGGGCAACAGCAACTCGTCCAAGCGCGCGCCAAACTCTTCCCAGGCGTGGTCGCGCGCGGCCTGGTCGGCCGGGTCCAAATTTAAAACCTCGGCCTGGAACAGGCGCACGATGTGGGGGTAGCTGTCCTTGGCCGAGGCCATCGCCCGCACCACGCTGCCGGCGTAGACCGGGTGGTTGTCGCCGTAGAAGGTGATGAACTTGCCGCCCCGCCGATACGAGGTAAACGGCGCCGGGGGGCTGAGCTTGGGGCCAGGGCGGGGGTCTTCGACCGGCTCAAGCTCCGGCAAATCGTTTAACCACTTGGGGACAAACGGCCGATAGTATTTGCCCTGCATGTCGAAGGTGCCGGGGTGCTCTTCTTCGTAAAGGGTATTGGGCGAGGTACCGGCGGCGATCATCAGCGTTCTGCAGGGAACCTCGACGGTCTCCCCGCTCTCTTGCCATCTTCCTTCGACTTGCACCATCTTGGCGAAGCGAACCGCTTTAAGGTGGCCGTATTCGTCGGCGATCGCCTCCACCGGGCTCATCCCCTCGGCCAGAACGATCCCCTCTTCCAGGGCTTTCTGGATTTCCTCGTGGTTTTCGCGGTACGCGGGCGAACTCTTCAGGTCGCGGCGGTAAAACACCGTCACCCCGCCCCAAAGATTCAACAGCGGCAGGAAATCGGGCGCCTCGCCCCGGGCCTTGGCGCGCTCGCGCTCGGCGCGGATGGCGCGGCCGTGGGCTAAGAACTCGTCGAGGATCAACCGCTCTTCTGCATCGTACTGCGACCTGACCTGCGCCTCGCCCAGCTCGGCCGCCAGAGTCTCGTAGCGTTCCAGGATCTTCTCCACCTGCACCGGATAATAGGCCAGAAGCTCGGTGGCGGTGTCGATCGCGGTCAGCCCCCCGCCGATCACCCCCGCCGGCAGCCGCACCTGAAGGTTGGCGAGCGAGGACTTCTTGGCCGCCCCGGACAACTGCAGCGCCATCAGGAAATCGGACGCCTGACGGATGCCGCGAATGAGATTGTTCTTCAAGGGGATGAGGGTGGGCTTGCCGGCCCCCGCGGCGATGGCGATGTGGTCAAAGCCCAAATCCCAGGCCTCGTTGATGGTGAGCGTGCCGCCAAAGCGCACCCCGCCGTAGAGGCGAAAGTTGCGCCGCCGCGCCAGGGTGAGATAGATCACCTTCAAAAAATTCTTGTCCCAACGCGCGGTGATGCCGTATTCGGCCACCCCCCCGAACCCCAGCACCGTGCGCTCGCCCAGGTCTTCGAGCAATTCGCCAAAGTCGCGCACCGGCTCGGGCGGGCACTCCCCGTCCCAAAGCCAGCGCTTGGGGAGCGGCTCGATCTTGAGGCCGTCGATCCCCACCACGCCAAAGCCCTCGTTCAACAGATAATGCGCCAGGGTGTAGCCAGAAGGCCCCAGGCCCACCACCAGCACGTTCTTGCCGTTGTACGGCAAAGCGTGCGGCCGTTTGACGTTGAGCGGGTTCCAGCGCGTGAGCAGACTGTAGATCTCAAACCCGTAAGGCAACTCCAACACCTGCCGCAGGACGTGGGTCTCGACCAAAGGAATATCGACCGGCTCGGTCTTTTGAAAGATGCAGCCCTTCATGCACTCGTTGCAAATCCTGTGGCCGGTGCCGGGAACCATGGGGTTGTCGATCAGGATCAAGGCCAGGGCGCCCAGGTCGTCGCCCCGGCGTTTTAGGGTGTGCATCTCCGAGATCTTTTCTCCCAGCGGGCAGCCGATCACGGGGTGGCCAAACGGGCCGATCTTGAACTTGCCGGTCTTTTTCTCCCGCATCCCCTTGGCGCACGAGTCGGTGTCGCGCTCGTGGCAATAGATGCAGCGATCGACCTCGTACAGCGCCGGCCGCAGCTTAAGATAGCGATCGTCGGTCAAGGAGAACCCCACCCGCTTTCGCCGCTGCCCCGCTGGGGCGGCCCAGGCCGACACCTCGAAGCGCTCCACCAGCGCGTGCTCGACCAGGTGGTGAACGTCGGTGCGCCTAGGGAATTTAAACGCCACCCAGCCGGCGACTTCAGGCTGAAACTCCGGATGCCAGGCCGCCGCCGCGGTCCAGCGCAGCACGCACTCGTACAGCGCCGCCGCAAGTTCGGCCGGGGAAAGCGCAAGCTCCCTGGCCAAGCTGCGCCTCGCTTCCGGGTGGGCGGCCAGCCTCTGCTTGAGCTCGGCCAACGCCAACGCTTCGGGCTCGGCCGCCAGCTCTTTCAGCCGGACCGCGAGCGCCGCCACCGTTCGTTCCCGGTCCTCCCCTTCCCCCCAGGCGGCAACGAGCGCGGCAAAGCGCGCGCGGAGTGAATCCAAATCCCAGCCGGCAAGCTCTTCCTTGGCAAAGCGCCGGGTCGCTTCTGCGACGATCTCGCTCCTAAAGCGCAGCACCGTTTCCCATTCCTCTTCGACCCGGCGCCTTCGGGCCGCGCACGCCTCCTCCACGCCAAACAGCCTGGCCACAAACGCCCCCACGTAAGGCGCCATCCGCACCAGCAGGTCGGAGACCGCCTGCGGCGCCATCCCCTCCCCTTGGCTACGGCGGTAGGCTAAAAACTCTTCGCGCAAGCCCAGGTCGCGCTCGCCGACAAAGCGCTCAAACGCCGAAAGCAACACTTCAAGCCGCCTTGGATCGTACAAATCGGGGTAAGAAAAACCTGGGATGCCCAGGGTTAAGGTCTGGCGCATGGTCGCTTGGGTCAGTTCAAAAAGCTGATTATTATAGCCCAAGTTCCAAAATCATGACGCGGGCGATAAACACCGATCTTTATGAATCCGATTTCTACACCTGGACCCAAAGGCAAGCCAAGTTGTTGCGCGGCTTACTCGAAGGCGAGGCTGCTTGCGGCCGAAGAGACCGGCTTGGAGGAGGCGAGGTTTCCGCCCCAACCGCCCTTTACCGCAGCGCAAGCACTGGCTGCGGACTACTGGCCAAGCTAGACTGACCAAATCCGTCACCTTCTGCCTGAAAAGGGCAAGCCAAGCGGCGCCCCAAGCCGCGTTTTGCGATCCAAGTCTTTGATCTTGCAGAACCCAAAAACTTGGCAAGGGTTTTGCTTAACTTTAAGCGCAAGCTGTATTAACTTTCAACCCAAAGGAGAAACCCCATGAAAAGACAACAAGGCTTTACCCTCATCGAACTGATGATCGTCGTGGCGATCGTCGGCATTCTGGCGGCGATCGCGGTGCCGGCGTACCAAGACTACATGACGCGCTCCAAGCTCTCCGAGGTCATCCTCCGCCTAGACGAAGTCAAGACCGCGGTCTCGGACTATTATTCTTATCACCAAGCCTTTGGATCAGCCACCTCGGTCGGTTTCGACACCGGCGCTACCGGCAAATATGTAAGCGGCGTAGCCTGCGGCTCGACATGTGGACTCATTACCGCCACCACGAAGGGATCGGGATCGGATCTTCCCAGTGCCGCCCAGGGCAAAACGATTCAGCTCTCGGCGGTTTCGACGGCGAGCGGCGTGGTGGTGTGGAAATGCAAAGCAGGCACCATGCCTGCCAAATACCTCCCCGGCAGCTGCAAGTAAGCGTGGAGAGGCTGTCAGTCCAACGACCCCGGCGCTTGCCGGGGTTTTTGCTTTGGTTCGCGCTTTTGGCCACGGCCTGGGTCTACGCGCCGGGGCTTTCCGGGGGGTTTTATTTCGACGATTTCGTGCATATTGTGGAGAACCCTTTCGTCAAGCTCGAGCGCCTTAGCCTGGACGGGCTGCGGCAGGCGGCCAACTCTTCCTTGGCCGGCCCCACCGGGCGGCCCATCGCCCTGGTCAGCTTCGCTCTGGATCACCTCGCCCACGGCGGAAATCCCGCCTACATGAAGGCGGTCAACGTGGCCTTGCACCTTGGCTGCGGCCTGGGGATCTACGCCTTGCTTTGGCGCCTTTTGCCGTTTTTAGGAATGGAAAAAGCGCAAGGGAGGCTGTGGGCGGCGGGGGCGGCGGCGCTTTGGCTGCTGCATCCCTTGCACGTCTCGGCGGTGCTCTACACGGTCCAGCGCATGACCTTGCTTGCGGCGTTTTTCATGCTGCTTGGGCTTGTGGGCTATGTGCGCTTTAGACGGCAAAACCGCTTGGGCCTGGCGCTGCTGAGCTTGGCTTTGGGCGCCGCGCTGGCGACTTTGAGCAAGGAAAACGGCCTGCTCGCTCCGGTTTATGCCGCGTTGATCGAGCTGGGAGCGCTGCGCTTTAGGGGACTGTCGCCAGGGCAAACGCGGGCGCTCAAGGCGCTGTTTTACAGCGGGGCGGCGGTGGTGGGGCTGTTTGCCTTGGGGTACTTGGCTTGGCATCCGGATTGGTTCACCCGCGCCTACGCCGGGCGCGATTTCAACGCGATCGAGCGCTTGCTCACCGAAGCGCGGGCGCTGGCGTTTTACCAGCGGTTGATCGTCCTTCCCGATCTGAGCGCCATGGGGCTGTACCACGACGATTACCCGCTTTCCCGCTCCTTGTGGGAGCCGCCTGCCACCGCCTTGGCGCTTTTGTGGCACGTTGGCTTGCTGGTGGGCGCCTGGCGGCTGCGGCGCGCCCTGCCCTTGCTGAGCTTTGGGATCGCCTGGTTTTACGCCAGCCACCTGCTCGAATCGACCGTCTGGCCGCTGGAGCTGGTGTTTGAACACCGCAACTATTTGGCGGTCCTGGGGCCGGTCTTGGCGCTTTTGGGCGGCTTGCAGTGGCTAAAAAGTCGGCTTGGCGAGGCGCGCCGCTTTGCGCCTCGGCCCGCCTGGATTGGGCTGGGGATTGCGGTTTTGTGGGGCGGGGCGACCTGGGTGCGCGCCGCCGACTGGGGGGATTTTTTTGGCCACGCATTGATGGAAGCCGAGCGCCACCCCAACTCCGCCCGCAGCCAATTCGAGGCCGGGCAGACCTTGGCGCGCGGCCTCTTTCGCCATCCAGAGCACGCCCGTCCGCTTTTGCCGCGGGCGATGGACTATTATTGGGCCGCGGTGCGCCTCGATTCCCACGGCATTGCACCGTTAGTTAGCCTGCTCTACGTGCAGAAAAACGCGGTAGGCCAAGTTGATCCAAACATCATGCGCGAATTGCTGCACAGGCTCGAACAAGGCAAACCCGATGCGGCCACCAGCATCAATCTGCACGCCCTCATGCGGCAGATTTTGGACGATCGGTCCGGCCTCTTGACGCCCTGGGCCGAGGCTGTTTTTGCCGCCGCCTTAAGCAACGCGCGCCTTGCCCCCCGCGATCGCGCCGAAGTGCTGGTGGGCCAAGCGCTCTATCGCAACGGCCAGGGAGCCAACCCTGAAGAAGTCATTCCCCTCTTGCAAGAGGCTTGCGCGCTGGTGCCGCAGAAACTCGATTACCGTATTTTGCTGGCCGCCGAGCATCTCGACGCCGGCCATCTCGAAACCGCTCGGCAAATCCTGGCCGAAACCGAGGCCAAAGACCGCTACGGCGTGGTGCGCGAGGAGGTGGCGCATCTAAAAGAGCGCCTCACTCACCTTCTCCCCACCCAATAACCCAGCAAAACCAAAACCGCCAGGACCGCCGCCCACCCGACCCGGTTGATATGCCGGTAGATCGCCTGCTCCAGGCGCTCGCCGCCCCAATGGATCAGGCCCGCGACCAAAAAGAACCGCCCGCCTCGGCCCAGGATCGAGGCGATCAAGAACCCAAGCGGATTCATCGCCAAAGCGCCGGCGGCGAGGGTAAAGATTTTGTACGGGATGGGGGAGAAGCCGGCCACCAGCACCGCCCAAAACCCAAACTCGGCAAACCAGCGCTGGGCGGTCAGGTAGGCGTCCCAATACTGCCAAACCTTGAGCCCGGGTTCGATCAAGGAGAAGAAAAAATAACCCAGCGTATAGCCAAACATCCCCCCCAGCACCGAGGCGAGTGTGGTCCAAAAGGCCAGCCCAAAGGCGCGCGCGGGCGCGGCCAGGCTCATCGGCACCAGGAGAAAGTCCGGCGGCAGCGGCGAAAACACCGCCTCTGTGAAACTTAGGCCGAGCAAATACCAAATCGCGTGACGGTGGCGAGCGTATTCCAGCGCCTTGCGGTAGAAGCGCTCAAACATTTAGCCCTTGCCCCCCAGCAAAGGCACAAACTTGACCGGCTCGATGTCTTCGACCGCGTATCCGGCCTCGGTGCAGGTGATGCGCTTTAGGATCTGCCTAGGTCCTTGTTCGACGGGGATGACTAGCACCCCGCCTGGGGCGAGCTGCTTAAGCAAAGGATCGGGGATCTCCCAGGCGGCGGCCGTCACCACGATGACGTCGTAAGGGGCGTATTTGGGCCAGCCTTGGCTGCCGTCGCAGTGCGCATACTTGACGTTGTAGATTTTTAGGTCGTACAGGCGGAACCGGGCTTTTTTCTGCAGCGCCTCGATGCATTCTACGGTATAGACGGTCCCGGCCAGCTGGGCCAGGATCGCGGTCTGATACCCGGAGCCTGTCCCTACCTCCAACACCTTGTCCGGGCGGCGCGGGCCGACCGCCAGCTCGGCCAGCCGGGCGACCGTGTACGGCTGGGACAGAGTCTGGCCAAAGCCAATCGGCAAGGCGGTGTCCTCGTACGCGCGGCTGGCCAAGGCCTCGTCCACGAAGCGATGGCGCGGCACCTTGGCCATGGCCTCCAGCACCTTGGGGTTGAGGATGCCTTGCGCGCGCAGGCGCTCGACCATCCGCGCGCGGGCGCGAGGGGAGGTCATGCCGATGCCGTCTAGGTTCGCGCTCGCCATCAAAGCCCCTCCGGCAGCCAGGCGGCGAGGCTCTCGAGCGCCGCGTAACGGGTCAGGTCAATCTGCAGCGGCGTGACCGAAACGTAGCCGGCGCGAATCGCGTAAAAATCCGTGCCGGGGCCGGCGTCTTGCTCGGGACCGGCCGGCCCCACCCAGTAAACGGGCCGCCCGCGCGGATCGGTGGCTTTGATCACCGGTTCGGCTTTGTGCCGCTGCCCCAGGCGGGTGGACTGAAACCCCCGAATCTCAGAAAGCGGCCGATTGGGGACGTTGACGTTGAGGATGGTGTCGGCGGGCAAAGGGTTTTTTTCCATCTGCTCCAGCAGGCGCAAAGCCACCGCCACCGCGGTGTCGAAATGGCGCGGCTCCTCCCCCGCCAAAGACAAAGCCAGCGCCGGAAATCCCAAGAAACGGCCTTCGGTCGCCGCCGCCACGGTGCCGGAATACAGCACGTCATCGCCCAGGTTGGCGCCGTGGTTGATGCCGGCCAGCACCATATCGGGCTCCTCTTCGAGCAAACCGGTAATGGCCAGATGGACGCAGTCGGTAGGGGTGCCATCGACCCGGTAAAAGCCGTTTTCCATCCGGCTGATCCGAAGCGGCCGGTCCAAGGTCAAGGAATTGCTCGCGCCGCTGCGGTCGCGGTCGGGCGCGACGACCGTCACCCGCGCCTTCGCCTGCAAGGCCTTGGCCAGGCGGATTAAGCCCTCGGCGGTGTAGCCGTCGTCGTTGCTGAGCAGAATATGCATCGTCTTCTTCCGTCGCTTGATCCATTTTACCTAAGTGCGCCGAAGCTATCACGGCAAGGAAATGCCGCGAAGGCGCCGGTAGAGCTCCACCGCATAGGAATCGGTCATCCCGGCCACAAAATCGGTGGCGGCAAGGGCCCGCTGATAGGGAGAAAGGGCTTTGAAGTCGCGCTCGCCGCCGGGCATCAGGCCAAGCAAGGTGCGCGCCCGGGGGCTTAGGCTGCCGGAGGCTTGCTCCTCGATCGCGCCCAAGAAAGCCGCAAGCAGCCCGCCGATCACCTCAAAGCCGCAGACTTTGACGGAAGCCGCCGCCTGACAGTGATACACCTGGCGCTCGGCTACGCTCTTAAACGCGGCAAACGCTTGGGCGTGCTCGATGCAGGCGACCAAAGGCAAATCGAAAGCGCCGCTCATGATGCCGTCGTAGCGGTCCGCGAACACCGCTGCCGTTTCCCGGATCAAGCGGTCGATGGTGCAGGCGCGAAGATAAGCGGCCCGCTGCGCCGGGTCGGCAAAGCCTTCGGCTTTGGTGCGCTGCTTGGGCGACAAAAAAGGCGCGTGCAGCGCTTCCAATTGCTCGAAGGCGACCACCCCGGTCTTGAACCCGTCTTCTACGTCGATCACGTGGTAACAGATGTCGTCGGCGGCCTCCACCAGAAACGCCAACGGGTGACGCACCCAGGCCCGGCCCGGGCCGGGTTTGGGCAAAAGCCCTGTCTCCGCGGCGACCTCCTCAAACCAAGGCGCCTCGCTCTGGAAAAACCCGAACTTGCGCCCGGAGGCGCCTTCGCGCTGCGCTTGCGCCACCACCGACTCGCGCGGGTACTTGGCAAACGCCGCCAGCATCGCGCAGGTCATCTGCATCCCGCCGGGTTGCTCGGGATTTTGCAGGCGGCACAATACCCGCAAACCTTGGGCGTTGCCTTCAAATTCCAAAAGGTCTTGGGCTTGGGCTGCGGTAAGTTGCCCGATTCCGGGCCAGCGGGCAAACCACTCGCGGATCGCGTCCTCGCCGGCGTGGCCAAACGGCGGATTGCCGATGTCGTGCGCCAGGCACGCCGCCGCCGCCAAGGTGCCCAAGTCTTGGGGGATCACCACTCCCTCAAGCTCAGGCTCGCGCCTTAAAATCGCCTCGGCCGCGAGCATCCCCAAGGAGCGCCCGACGCTGGCCACCTCCAGGCTGTGGGTCAGGCGCGTACGCACGTAATCGCTTTTGGCCAAAGGAAAAACTTGGGTCTTGTCCTGCAAGCGCCGAAACGCAGAGGAAAAGATCAGGCGGTCGTAATCGCGCGTAAACTCGGTGCGCGGCGCAAGCGGCGGCGCTGAAGCTGCCGCCTTGCCCAGGCGGCGCGTGGAGAGCAAACGACGCCAATCCATCCTAACCCACCGGGCGGTCTCATCCGCGTTTATCTTATCAGTTTGCGCCGTTTATAATCAGAGAAATTCCCCCTGGAGGGCCAGCCCATGAACTCGATTATCCAAACTCCCCCCGAAGGCGAGAAAATCCGCGTCAACGCCGATTTTACCTTGGAGGTTCCCGCGCGTCCCATCATCCCGTTCATCGAAGGCGACGGCATCGGTCAAGACATCACGCCGGTGATGCGGCGGGTGGTCGATGCGGCGGTGGCCAAAGCTTACGGCGGCGCGCGCAAGATCGCCTGGATGGAGATCTACGCCGGAGAAAAAGCCCACCGTCTCTACGGCGCCTGGCTGCCCGAGGAGACCCTCGCCGCGCTCCGGGAATACAAGGTCGCCATCAAGGGGCCGCTGACCACGCCCGTGGGCGGCGGCATCCGCTCCCTCAACGTGACTTTGCGCCAGGCGTTGGACCTGTACCTGTGCCTGCGCCCGGTGCGCTATTTTGAAGGCGTTCCCAGCCCCGTCAAACACCCCGAACGGGTCGATATGGTGGTGTTTCGGGAAAACTCGGAGGACGTGTACGCCGGCATCGAGTGGCCGCCGGGTTCCAAAGAGGCCGACAAGCTGATCGCGTTCCTCCGGGACGAAATGGGAGTCACCCAGATCCGCTTCCCCGAGCGCTGCGGCCTCGGCGTCAAGCCGATCTCCGAGCAAGGCAGCAAGCGCCTGGTGCGCCGGGCGCTGCGCTATGCGGTCGAGCACGACCGCGCCTCGGTGACTTTAGTGCACAAGGGCAACATCATGAAGTTCACCGAAGGGGCGTTTTGCGCCTTCGGCTACGAAGTCGCGCGCGCGGAGTTTAGCGCCCAGCCCCTAAACGGCGGCCCCTGGCACGCCTTCCAAAATCCTAAAACGGGCCGGACGATCGTGGTCAAGGACGTGATCGCCGACGCCTTCTTCCAGCAGATCCTGCTGCGTCCGGAGGAATACGACGTAATCGCCACCCCCAACCTCAACGGCGATTACCTCTCCGATGCCCTCGCCGCCCAGGTGGGCGGCATCGGCCTGGCCCCGGGCGGCAACCTCGGGGACGAAATCGCGCTGTTTGAGGCCACCCATGGCACTGCCCCCAAGTACGCCGGGCAAGACAAGGTCAACCCCAGCTCCTTGATTTTGTCGGCAGAGATGATGCTGCGTCATATCGGCTGGGGCGAGGCGGCCGATCTCATCCTGCGCGGCATCACGGGCGCCATCCGGGCCAAGACCGTCACCTACGATCTGGCCCGGCAGATGGAAGGCGCCACCGAGGTCAGCTGTTCGGGCTTTGGGCAAGCCATCCTCGCTCACCTGGATCAATCGAGCACGTTATGACCGCGGTTGCGCATGCACTGGATATAGACCCGCTTGTAGCGCTCCTCGGCGCTCAAGCCCTGCCAGGTGCCGGCGCTCATCCCGGCCAGCCCGGCGCCCCAGGCCGCGCCTTTGCCCGGCGCTCCGGTCAAAGCGCCGACCACCGCGCCGGTAGCCGCGCCGACGGCACCGCCGACCAAGCCGCCTTTGACCACTTCCTCCCAAGTGCCGCCTGAGGCTTGCTTGGCGAGCATCTGGCATTCGGCCAAATCCTGCTGGATGCGGTGGGCGTTGGGATCGTTGTAAGGGTCCACGGTGGGCCGCCAGGTGCCGTAGCTGGCGCAACCGCCAAGACCAACGAGAAAAACGAGGGCGATGAGCTTCTGCATGCGTTCTCCTTGTTAAGTGGGTTCAAACTTAAGACCGATCCTTAAGCGCCAGCGTTCATTTTAAAACGCCTAAGTTCCGCTCGCGCCGCCTTTTGGAAAGCGCGGTTGGCATAGGCTACCACGAACATCAAAGCAAAATAACCGTAAGGCAACTCGGGCGCGTTCGGGGAAGGCTCAAGGCGGTAAAACGGCACCTTGGGGCGGCGGTGGTGGTGGGCGTGGCGGGCCAACCCCAACAGCAAATAGGTCGAGCACCAAGCGTCGGTACGCCAGGGAGTGGGGGTCAGCCCCCAGTGCTGGACGTAGTTGATCGCCTCCAGGTTGCGCACTCCCATCAGCGCCTGGAGGACGAACGCCAAAAGCGGCAGCAGCCCAAACCCTAAGCCGATCGCCAAGAGCAAACCCAACTCGGCGATCACCCCCTGCAGCACCCGATGGCGCAGCCAGCGCCAGCTCGGCCGCGATCCCAGGCGGAGCCGCCGGCATTCCAGGCGCCAGGCGTTTTGGAACTGGGCCAAGACGGTGCGCCGCCAAAACTCCCGGTAGCTCTCGCCCAGGCGGGCGGTGGCCGGATCGTTAAGCGAGCCGGCGCGGCGGTGGTGGCCGCGCAGGTGCTCGGTGAAAAAGTGCTCATAACCGCACAAAATCAACACCACCCGCCCGAGCGCGCGCAGGAGCTTGGCGCGGCGGTGGATCAGTTCGTGGGCGGCGACCAGGGCGACGGCGGCGTTGCTGCCGAACAAAAACTTTACCACCACCAGGCAAGCCAACGTGTCGGCCAAAGCCTGCGGCGAATCCAAGCGCCACGTTCGGCTTTGGAGCAAAAGCCCCAAGGTGATTCCGACAAACGCCAGCGCCAAGAGCACCGGCAGCCAGCGAATCGGCTTGGGCGCCTCGGGTACGGCAACCGGAGGCGCTTTAAAGCCTAAATAGTCGCTCACCACCGGCGCCGCCATGGGCAAAAGCCAAAGCAGCGCGTAGCCTCCGTGCTGCGGAGCACTTACCAAAAATCCCCCGCACAGAAGGGGAATCAGCAAGGCGCACGCGTAATACCAGCCGATAAAAGAAGTTTGCCGCCTTAAGGGCTTATCCATGCTCGGGCTGCCATTTAAAATACCCGTAAAAGATTATCACGCTGCTCCTTTATGACAGCCAAAGCCTACATCGGCTTGTGCACCACCTATCACGACCCGGCCATCGCCATCGTGGATGAAGAAGGGTCGGTCGCGTTCGCCGAAGCTACCGAGCGCTGCTTGCAGTTTAAGCGGGGACTGAACTGTCCCCCCGATCCTTTGCCCCATGTCACCGCCTGGCTGAAGCGCTACCTTGACCCTAAAGCCGAATGGGTGATCGCCGCCAACTGGTCTTTGCATCGCCCCTGGTACGAGCACACTAGCCGTTGGCTGGGCTATTTTTCGCCCCCAGGCCTGATCGCTCAGGGCTACCGCGACCGCGCCACCTTTCTGGAGAAGTACAAACTCTTCCACATGCTCGCCTGCCAGAACGCCAGCCTTGCCTTAGGAGGGGTCAACCTGGTGCGCCAGGCGAGCGAACATTTTCCAAACACCCGCTTGAGCTTTAGGCATTTCGATCACCACGACTGCCACGCCGCGCTGGCGTGCTTTTCCAGCCCGTTTGCCGAAGCCGCCTGCCTGATCCTGGACTCTTACGGCGAGCGCGGATCTTTGGCCGCGTATCGCTACCAAGACGGGAAACTGGAGCGCATCCACGTCGGGCGCGGAATCGCAAGCCTGGGGTTTTTCTACATGTGGCTGACCGAGCTGTGCGGTTTTGATTGGCTGGCCGGGGAAGAATGGAAGGTCATGGGCCTGGCCGCCTACGGGCAAGCGGACGCCGCGCTCCTTAAACTACTGCGGCGCATGCTGTGGGTCGAGGGCTTGGACTTGCGCCAAGATCTAAACGCCATCCTGAAAAGCTTGCCCGAATTCGAGGCGCGGCGGCGCAAACCCGGGGAGCCGGCGCTCAAAGTCGCCGATCTGGCGCGGACCGGACAAGAGTTCTTCACCGAGCTGGTCTGCCAACTGGCCGCCAACTTACACGCCCAAGCCCCTAGCCGCAATCTGGTGCTGAGCGGCGGCTGCGCGCTTAACTCTTCGTGCAACGGCAGGCTGCTCCAGCAGACGCCGTTTAAAGCCCTGCACGTTCCTTACGCTCCGGCCGACGACGGCACCGCCTTAGGGGCGGCGCTTTTGGCCTGGCGCCAGGACCACCAGAGACTTCCGCCCACCTGCGCCTCCCCTTACCTGGGCCGCGCCTTGGAGGCGGCGGAGCTTGCGCGCTTGTGCGCTTTCAGCGGGCTTAAATACTACCGCCTCGCCCAAACCCTAGAGCAGACGGTGGCCGCCTATCTGGCCCGCGGCCACGTGGTCGGCTGGGTTCAAGGGCGCGCCGAGTTCGGCCCGCGCGCCCTGGGCAATCGATCGATCCTGGCCGATCCCCGGGACCCGGCGATGAAAGACCGGATCAACGCCCAGGTCAAATTCCGCGAGGAGTTCCGCCCCTTTGCCCCGGCCATCCTGGACGAGTACGGCCCAGAGTACTTCCAGAACTACCAGACCTCCCCCTACATGGAGCGGGCGTTGCGCTTTAGGCCGGAGGCGCAGGCCAAGGTGCCGGCGGTGGTGCACGCGGACGGGACCGGGCGGGTGCAGAGCGTGCGCCGGGAGTGGAACCCGAGGTTTCACCGCCTGCTTTCTGCCTTTCACCGCCAGACCGGGGTGCCGGTGCTGCTCAATACCAGCTTTAATTTAATGGGCAAACCCATCCTCGATCGCGTCGAGGACGCGGTGGCGACGTTCATGAGCTGCGGCTTGGACCTTCTCGTGCTCGAAGAGTATCTGTTCTTGAAACCCCATGTGGCCGCCCCCGAAGCCCCAAGCTGATACGGAAATCCGCTGGCTGCGCGCGCTTTTGGCCCCCACGGAGGACCCGGGACCACCCGCATGGACCCCACCGACTGGCCCGCTGCGGGAACGCTTTCGGTCTTGGTTTGCCGCCATCGGCCGGCGCGAAGGGTGCTGGCTGGAAGGGGCGGTGACGCCGGCCAACGCCCATACCTCGACGGGAGCGGCACTGCTGCGCTTGCAAGCGGCTCTGGAGACCGCGGTAGCCCAAAGGCGCCTTGCCTTTGCGGGATGCCCGGCTCCCGTCCCCGAGCCCTTGCGCGCTGACCTGGCCTGGCTGACTGCCCTGGCGCGCTGGGGGGAGGCGTTCTTGCCGGAGATTTTGGGGATCACCCTGGCCCACGTCCGGCTCGCCGGCGGCTTGTTTTCCTTCGTCCCGATCGAACGGGACGCTTTGCAAGCCGTCGAGGAGGCGGTATCGGCGTGCCTGACCGAATCCAACCCCGACCCGGATCGGCTGGCCGCCGGCATCGCTTTTTACCACCGGCGCAGCCGCGCCTGGTTGGCCGCCTGGGAGGCGCTCGCCGCCGATCCGCGCCGCCAGGTCCTGGCCCTGCTGCGCGAGAAGGCGCGTTTTGGCCTTGGTTACCACGCCCGCATCGAGCTTGAAGGGCGGCCTTTAGACGACTGGCTGGCGGAATTGCCAAGCGATACCGGCGAGGCGTTCCTGGACGCGCTGCGTAAGGCGCCCTGGCGCGACCGCTTGCTAAAGGCCCTTGCCTTCGGCGGCCCCATGTTTGGCGTATTCGATCGGACCGAACGCGCGCTCCTCGAACGCTGGCTAAGCGGGGAGAAGGCGCGCCCAAACCGGCGCCGCCCGGTTGTCCTTGCCGAACCCCTGCCCCTTCCCCCGGCGGTGGAACAGGAAAGCGCAAGGCGCCTTAACTGCCCCCAGCTCTATCACCGGTTGCTGCACGCGCAACGATTCCCCGCCTGCTTGCCCGCGGCCCGCGCCCTAGCGGCCAAGGTCCTCGCCCGCGCCGAGAGCAAACCGCCGTTTGCCTATACCGAAGAGGCTCTGCGCCGGTGGGTGGAAACGCTCCACGCGCGCGCCAATCGCCTCGAGCCCGCCCCGCCCCGCCCCTGGCTGTCCAAGGCCGCCTGCCGCTTTGGCATCGAACAGCTGGCGCCGGCGATCCTGGTAGATGGAAGCTGGCTGGCCCGGTCGCCGACGCTGGCGCGCCTCCATCCCCCGCTCGGTCGGGCCTTGTGGCGAATCTTCCGCGACGAGGTCGGCGACGGCGACCCCGGTCGCAACCACGCCAACGTTTACCGTAAGCTGCTTGAGCAAGCGGGAATCGAATTGCCGCCGTTTGACTCGGAAGCTTTCATCCACCACCCCGGCTTTATCCCTGGGGCCTTTGACCTGCCGGCGTTTTTGCTCGCTATCGGCCAATTCTCCGAGGATTTTCTGCCGGAACTGTTGGGGCTCAATCTCGCCATCGAACTGAGCGGCCTAGGCCGCACTTATCAACGCTTGATTTTTGCGCTGGAATCTCACGGTTTGGACGCCACCATCGTGCGCCTGCATCAGGCGATCGACAATCTGGCCGCAGGTCATGCCGCTTTGGCCCGCGATGCCATCATCGCCCACCTTGAGACCTTGGCTCTGGGCGGGGAAGAGACGGTGCAGCGGCAATGGCGCCGCATCTTCACCGGCTACCGCGCGTTCGCCGTGGTCACCCGGCGCTTTGCCTTTGCCTTTCTGATCGCCTGGGGCCTTCTTAGGCTCAAAGAATGGCGGTCTTAACCTATATTCAGTAAGACCTAAGCCTCGAGTACGTCTTATAATCCAAGAACACCCTCGAGCACGCATGCAAGAGCCAGCCAACCGCCCGATCCGCCGCTTCGTCAGCCTGCGTTGGAAGGTCTTCTTCCACCTCAGCCTGCTCATCGTGGCCTTGACCGCCACCTTCGGGGTGCTGCACTCCTTTTACCTGCGCCAGCAGCTCGAAGAGCAACTCCATGCGCGCTTTGCCACCATCAAGCAAGAAATGCACGGCCTGCTCACGCGCGCCAGCGACCGCCTGCAGCGGCTGGGCTCGGCGGCGGCGATGTGGGTCTTAGCCACACCCTCCCTTCCGCCCGAGGAGAATCTGGCGCGCTTGGCCGCGCTCAGTTACGAGCTCGACCTGCACCGCATCGAACTGTTTAGCGAGGAAGGTCGACTCGTCTGGCAATGGCCCAAGGAGCAGCCTCCCACGGTCGAGATCGCGCCGCAGGTCGCTTGGGTTCGGGAGCATGAGGCGCCGATCGCGCGGTTGAGCTGCGCGGGAGAATGCTTCCTGCGCGCCCTGGTGCCGATCCTGCCCACCCCCGGGCAAAATACCCGCGTGCTCGGCGTCACTCAATCGCTCGCCGACTTAATCCTCGACTTTCGCGCCATCACCGGCGCCAACACCGAGCTGGGGATTTTTCTCCAAGAGGCGCCGGCAGCGAGCCGGTTAGGCCAGGTCGTGGCGCTTACCAACCGCCCTGCGTTAGAACCCTTGGTCGGCGCCCTGCAAAAGCGCGATTTTGCCCCGGGCCAACTGGAAAACGGCGTCTTCGTCCGCTGGCAACAATCGACCTACGCGATTTACCGCATCCCGCTAGCCGAGCTGATCGAAGCCCCGCCGGGATGGATCGTCTTGTTTTCCGATGTGACCGACGCGGTTGCCAAGATCCGCCAAGCGACCTTGATGGTGCTGCTCGAAGCCGGCGCCATCGCCGCGCTTGGAGAACTCCTCCTGCTGCTGTTGATCCGCGCGCCTACGAAGCGCTTGCAGCAGCTGGCGAGCACGCTTCCCCTGCTCGCCCGCGGGAAATATCAAGACGCCCGCGCCGCGTGGAACTCCCGCCAAAACAGCGTGCTTTACGATGAAATCGACGTGCTCGAGGTCACCGCCACCGCCCTCGCGTACCAACTCGAAGATCAGTCTCGGGCCTTGGCCGCAAAAAACCGGGAACTGGCCAACGAGCGCGATTTCATCCGCGGTCTGCTCAACGCCGCCTACGTCCTCATCCTCACCCAGACCCAAGAAGGCATTATCAAAACGGTCAACGAGCACGGCGTGCGGCTGCTCGGTTTTGCCGCCCAAGAACTCTACGAACGCCCCTTTGCCTCGCTGTTTCGCCATGCCAATGCCGCCGAGAGTTTTCTGCAATGGGCAAAGCAACCTGCCGGCGAGGGAGGTTTTCGATTCCAACACGAGGCCGAAATTCGCTGCCGCGACGGCACGCTGCGCCATATCGTCTGGGTGCATACGCGGCTTAGGGAGGCCCACTCCCAGATCGCCGTGCTCTCGGTGGGTCTGGACGTCACCGACCGCGTGCGCGCCGAAGCCCGATTGGCCTGGCTGGCCACCCACGATCCCTTGACCGGGCTGTTCAACCGCCATCGCTTTCAGGAAGAGCTGGAGCGAACCCTGGCGGAACTGGCGCGCAGTCAAAGAAGCGCCGCCTTGGTGCTGTTTGACCTAGATCACTTCAAGGACATCAACGATTCGAGCGGGCACGCCGCCGGCGACGCCTTGCTCAAGCGACTCGCGCAGGTCCTCAAAGAGCGGACGCGGAGCTCGGACACGGTCGCGCGCCTTGGCGGCGATGAATTCGCGGTGTTGATGGTCGACACCAACGCCTCGGGGGCGGCAACCTTTGCCCGGGAATTAAACGCGCGCCTGCTCGAGACCCCGTTTCACTACGCCGGCCGAACCTATAGGATCTCCGCCAGCATCGGGATCGCCATGATCCCGGAACACGGCGACAACCTCGAAGATCTGTTAGCCAACGCCGATCTCGCCATGTACCAAGCCAAACAAGAAGGCCGCGGGAGATTTCACGTCTTTTCTTTTGCCGATCGGGCGAAAGAGGAAGCGGGAAAACGCATCTATTGGAAGGAAGTCCTCAGTCAAGCGTTAAAACACAGGCAGTTTGTGTTTCATTACCAGCCCATTGCCGACGCCAAAAGCGGCGCGGTTGCTTACTACGAAGCCTTGCTGCGCCTCAAGCAGGACGATGGGACCTTGATCCTGCCCGGATCCTTCATCGACGCCGCCCAGCGCTCCGGGCTGATGCCGGCGATCGACCGCTTTGTCATCGAAGAAGCGATTCGAGTGCTCAAAGAGAACACCCATTTTAAGCCGATCCTGTCGATCAACCTCTCCGCCAACGCCCTAACCGACACGCAGTGGCTGGAGCGGTTGCAGGCTGAGGTGCAATCCGGGCAATTGGCGCCTTGGCAACTGCTGCTCGAGGTGACGGAAACCGCGGCGGTCACCGACGTCGCCGCCGCCCGCAAGATCATCGAGGCGATGGCCAAGCTCGGTTTTCGCTTCGCCATCGACGATTTCGGCGCCGGGTTTGCCTCCTTCCATTATCTCAAGCAGCTTCCGTTCGCCTACGTCAAGATCGACAAGTCGTTCATCAGCAAACTGGCCCAAGACCCGCGCGACCGCGCTTTCGTCAAGGCGATCACGACCTTGGCCCACGGTTACGGGCAAAAGGTGGTCGCCGAGGGCGTGGAAGACGAGGCGACCTGGCAGATTTTGCGCGAGCTTCAGGTGAATTACGTGCAAGGCTTTTATGTCGGTCGTCCTTGCCCGAGCCTGGAAAGCTTAAGGCAGATGCCCCAAAAGCGCTCGAACGCCTGGGCAGAATCCGGCGGCGGCGGCAACCCAAGGTAGCCTTGCTGCCAAACCCGCTTCGGTTTAGGGGCGCTCAAGCAGCGCGCCAAGGCTTTGGCAAACCCGCTTAAATCGCCTGGCTCAAGCAGCCAACCGGTGCGCCCTGGGATCACCCAGCGCTCTGCCGCTCCCACCCGGCTGCTGATCGCCGGCACCCGCCGCGCCGCCGCCTCGGCAAGCGCCATGCCGAAGCTCTCAAAGCGGCTGGGAAACAAAAACCAGTCGGCGGCATCCAGCAACCGGATCAGGCGCGCCGCCGCAAGCGCGCCGTGATGGATCACCCGCCCCCCAAGCCCGAGCGCGCGGATCTTGCGCCGCAGCTTGAGGGCGTGTTCCGGATCCACGGCGCCCGAACCCACCCAATGCCAGCGCCAGGGATAGCGGCGCAGCCCCGCCAACACCTCAAGCAACTCCAAGTGCCCCTTGGCCGGCAACAGGTTCGCCACCGTCACCAACTCCAAGCCGGCGGGCGAAAAGGCCGGGCGCTTCGGCGCCGCGAAAAACGCCTCCTCCACCCCCGGCTCGCACAGCCAGATCCAGCGATCAAAGCGCCAGCGTAAAGCTTCCCCTAACCCAGGGCCGGTGAGCAGCACGTGGGTAAAGCGCGCCAGCACCTGTTCTTCGAGGCGTTCCCAAGCCAAGCGCTGGGCTGTAGAAAGCCCAGGGTCTAGGGAGGGCAAGTAGTGCAGCAACAACACGTGGATCGTCCCTTGCGGCAGGGGTTGCTCGACCAGCGCGGGCAAACCCAGGCTGTCCCAGAACAGCACGTCCGCCGGCGGGGGGCGTTCCCCGGCGCGCCAGGACCAAAGCCGCAGCGGCAACCCCCGGCGCCTTGCCTGCTCGAGCAGGGCGCGGTTGTACCGGCACCCGCCGGAAGGGTGGGGGTAAGGGGGTTGCGCGAGCACGATTCGCATCCAAAGCAGTATAATCGGTTCATGCGCGCCGAGCCTGCCGACTTGCCGGAACCCTGTGCCCTGGAGCGTTGGAGTACGCTCCACGCCGCCGCGCTGCTGGCCATGAGCTTTTTGGTCGCGGTCAAGGCCTTGCCGTTGCCTTTGCTGGCCGCCGGCGCGGGGGCTTCGTTTCTGGTTTTGGTGTGGCAGCAGCGCGGGCGCTGGACCCCGTCCGGGCGCTTCGGCGCGGCCAACTGGGTCACCCTGCTGCGGCTGGCGGGGGTTTTAGGGCTGCTTGGCGGCTCGGCGACGGGCCAAGGGGCGGTGGCCTTGGCCCTTCTCCTGTGGCTCCTGGACGGGATCGACGGCTGGCTGGCTGTGCGTTTGAAGCTGGCCTCGGCGTTTGGCGATCTCTTCGATAAAGAGACCGACGCCTTGTTCACTTTGGCTCTGACTGCCCTCCTCTACTGCGCCGCAGGCGTTCCTGTTTGGATCCTGATCGGCGGCGGGCTGCGTTACGGCTTCGTCCTCGCGCTCAGGCTGACCCGCCGAGACCTTGCGCTGCCGCCGCAACCGCTGGCCCGCCCCATCGGGGCAATCGCTCTGCTCGGCTTGATCTTGGGGCTGTGGCCGCCGCCTGCCGGTTACCGCTGGGTGCTGGCCGCCTTGACAGCGGCCTTGGTGGTTTCTTTCCTAACCAGTTTCTGGACGATCTGCAAGCGCCATCATGCCTCCCAACGAACCGGTGCCGGTCCGCGACCAAGCTGACATCCGGGCCTTCTTCGACGCGCTGGCGGGCGATTACCGCGACCTCCACGGCCACCCCGAGCGCCTGCTGCGCTACCGCCTCAAGCTCATCGACCGGCTGCTGGCGGGAACTTCCCGCGGCACTTTGCTGGAAATCGGCTGCGGCACGGGGATCCACTTGTTGGCGCTGGCGCCCAAATTTCAGCGCCGCGTAGGCATCGACCTCTCGCCGGCGATGATCGAGCGCGCCCGCACGCTGTGCCGCAACCGCGGCTGGACAGGAATCGAACTGTTTGTCTCTTCGGCCGAGACCTTGAGCGGGGTGCAAGACGCCAGCGTCGACGTGGCGCTGATGGTGGGCGTGCTCGAACACGTGCCGGACAAAAGGGCCGCGTTTGGCCAGCTCCGCCGGGTGCTCAAACCCGGCGGCGCGCTTATCTGCCTCACCCCCAACGCGAACTTTTTCTGGTACCGCCGGCCGCACCGGCCTTGGCAAATCCTAAGCAGCGACGAATTCCTGGACGCCGCCAAAGTCCGCCGCCTGGTGCAAGAATCCGGCTTGGAGCTGGTCTGCCTGGATTACTGGCGCTTTGTCCCGCGCGGCAATTTGCCTTGGCTGCTGGGATGGGGGTTGACCGCGCTCGACTGGCCGGGGAAGTGGCTTAGGATTTCGGCCCTACGCGGCGGGCTGTGCTTTAAGGCCGTACGGCCACGAGATCCAGCTGATGGACGATGAGCCCGAGCCGCCCGGCTCGAAGCTGCGCCAATCGCTCTTGGTGCCAAGCTTCCAACGCCCGCTCCTCCAGCCCCTCGCCTTCGCCGCGGATCATCGCGAGCAAGGCCTCGAGCACCACCGCGTCGGCGTCGCGATAGCCGCCCCGCACCGGAGTCAGGTTCCAGTCGGAACTGCCAAAGCCCAAGACCTCCCACCCCGCCGTGAGCAGCGCCTGATGCAGGCGGCGGCCGCACAGGGCCCCGCCGGTGGCCTCTTGGCCTACGCGCCGAAGCTCCATCGAACGGTCGTAGCGGGCGAGGAGTTCGGCCTCGAAGTCCAGGTCGGAATACGCCGGAAACAACGCCGTGCCGCCGTCGTAGTTGCAGGTGGCGTAAAACACCCCTCCCGGGACCAACCAGCCTTTTACCTTGGCCAGCGTCCGGGCCAGGGGAACCAGATCCATGAAAGTGTGGGCGCAGACCGCCTGGCACGGCGCTTTAGGATCAAACGCCAAGCCGTCGGCGTTGACGAACCGCAGCTTGCGCCAACACCCGCCCCGCCTGGCCTCGAAGCCGTCTTCCGCTAAGATCAGGCGCCAGCCCGCCTCCTCCAGCGCCTTGCGGCAAAGTCCAACCGCCGCCTCGGCTAAAGCCGCCTCGCGCTCCACCCCGGTCAAAACCAACCTGGGATTGGCCAAATGCAAGGCCAAATGGCGCAGCATCGCTCCGGTGCCGGTGCCCAGATCGATGATCTCGACTTCCGGCGCGCCGGCAAGCGCGGCGCGGAAAATCTCAAACACGTGGGGGTTTAGGCTGCGCCGGTCCAGCGCGGCTTTGGCCTCGAGGTATAAGATGAGTTCATCCACCGTCATACGCCGCCCAGGCGCTGGGGTTCTCCCACAACCGCACCTCCAGGCGCACGCCGCCCTTGCCTAGGCGCGCGTTGAGCTGCTGCCAGACGATCCGGCAAAAGTGTTCCAGACTCGGGTTGAGGCCGGCAAACTCGGCCAGCTCGTTCAAGCAGCGGTCGCGAAAGCGCGCCAGCACCTCCTCGACCGCCTGTTCTAAAACCGTAAGATCGATGAGGTAGCCGTGGCGGTCCAGGCGCTCGCCGGCAAGGCGCACCTCCAGCCTGTAGGCGTGGCTGTGCTCGAGGTTCTCGGCGCCGAAGTCGCCACCGATCAAGTAGTGGCGGGCGATAAAGTCGCGCGCTAGGGCTAATCGGTACATGCTTGCAATCCTCCTGACCCAATCTCGCTCCCATAGACGAACACCGGCTGGAGCAGCTCGGCGCGCTCCAGCCGCTCGAAAACCTCCTGGGCCGCCTCCAAGGGAAAGCGGTGGCTGACGAGGCGGCCGGGGCGAATATCCCGCAGCCTTTCCCACACCAGAGTATGACGGCGCGCCTTGTCCCAGCGGCCGGAGAGCTCCGGGTCGATGCGGCTCACCTGGCTGGCGAGCAGGCGGATGCGGCTGCGGTGGAAGGCTCCGCCCAGATCCAGCGTCACTTTGCCGCGATACCAGGAAGCGAGGACGATGCGGCCGGACACCCCGGTCAGGTCGATGGCCGACTGCAGCCCGGCCGCGCTGCCGGAAAGCTCGATCGCCAGATCAAAATCTCCCTCCGGCGGCCTGTCCGGGTCGAAGGTCAAAGCCCCTAAGTTTTGCGCCAAACGGCGGCGCTCGGCGATGGGATCGCAAGCGTACAGCGCGACCGGAAAGCGGGCCAGAATCGCCACCGTCAACAGCCCCACGACGCCAAGCCCGACCACCAACACGCGCTCCCCGAGCCGGGGAGCCGCGTCGTGGACAAAACTCACCGCCGACTCCAGATTGGCAAAGAAAAGAGCGTCCTCGTCGGCAATATCCTCCGGCACCGGCAGGCATTCCGACGCCGCCACTACGGCGTGGGACTGATGCGGGTGGAACAAAAACACGCGCTTACCTAGCCACGCTTCCGCCCCGGGACCGGCCGCGGCCACCTCGCCGATCAGGGCGTAGCCGTAACGAAATGGATAACCAAAGCTTCCAGAAAGCGCCGGCAGGGTGGCATCCAAAGGCAGGTCTTGAGGCAGCTCGCCGGCGAAGATGCGCTTTTCGGTTCCGGGGCTGACCGCCGAATACCAGCTTTTCACCAACACCTGCCCGGCGCCTGGGGCGGCCAAAGTCACCTCGCGCGCTTCCACCCGGCGCGGCGCGGTATGAAACAGCGCCAGGGCTTTCATGGACTCACTCCTACCCGGCCGAGCACCACCAGGTCGGCCCCCAATCGTCGATACCTGCAGTTGACCAATGGCACCTCTACCTTTTCCGCCAGCGCCCGAACCCCGCCCAGAAACCGCGGCGCCAGCGTCAGCACGCAGTAGTCCACCAGGCGCCGGCGCAAAAACGCCTGGATCACGCATCCCCCGCCCTCCACCATCAACGTGCCGATCCCTTCGGCGGCCAGGCAACGCAACACCGCGATCAAGTCGAGCCGCCCGGGGCTCTCCTCCGGTACGCAAAACAGGCGGATCCCCAACGCCTCCAGGCGCCGCCGACGCGCCTCCGGCGCCGTAAAGGAAGCAAACAGCCACGGCCGCTTGCGGGAGGCGCTGAGCACCCGCGCGGTTTCCGGAAAGCGCAGGCGGCTGTCCAAAATCACCGGCCGAGGATCTTCGCCGGCCACATACCGCACGTTCAGCCGCGGATCGTCGGTCAAAATCGTCTCCACCCCCACCAGCAGCGCCTGGTGGCAGGCGCGAAGCTGATGGGTCATCTCCAGCGATTCTCTGCCGCTCAAAGCGCACGCCCGGCCGGGTTCGGGAGCGATGCTGCCGTCTAGGCTTTGGGCGTAGCTTAAGGTGACAAAGGGCCGGTTGACGGCGCGGCGCCGGTAGCTTGCCTGCTGCAGCAGCAGCGGATACAAAAACTTAAGCCGATCCGGCAATCCCTCGATACCCCTTAAAACCGTTTCCATCGGGGGAGCTTAAGGCTCGGCGGCGATCGGCGGCAGGCTTTTGAGATACTCGGCGATCGCGCGCAAGTCCTCCTCGGGCAGCTTGGCGGTGCCGTTTCGGATCACTTTGGCCATCTCGCCGCTTACGGTATCGCCGTCGGGTTTGATCCCGGTCTTGAAGAAATACACAAGGTCCGCCTCGCTCCACTCGCCGATGCCGTGATCGGGGTCGGGGGTGATGTTCGGCGCCCGGATCTCCCCCAACACCGCCCCGGCATAGGCGCGGCTGCGGTCCAAGGCGCCAAGAAAGTTACGCGGGGTGTGGCACTCGCCGCAGTGACCCACCGCCTCCACCCAATACGCGCCGCGGTTCCAGCGCTCCGAGCGGAAGGGGTCGGGTTTGAAGCGCTCCGGCCGGAAGTACAGCCAGCGCCAAACCCACAACCCCGCGCGCAGGTTGAAAGGAAAGCGCAACTCATGGTTCGGGGACTTGCGCTTGACCGCCGGCAGCGTCTTAAGATACGCCCTGAGCGCGCGGACGTCCTGCACGTTCATGCGCGTGTAGGAGGTGAAAGGAAAGGCCGGATAATAAGGTTGGCCCTGCGGCGAGATCCCCTCCCTCAGGGCGCGGATGAACTCTTCCTCGCTCCACTTGCCGATCCCGGTTTCCGGGTCGGGCGTGAGGTTGGGAGGGTAAAACGTCCCAAACGGGGTTTTCAGCTCCCCCCCGCCCAGAATCGGGCCGCCTTCGGCGGTATGGCAGTTGCTGCAGCCGCCTAGGGCAAACAGCATCTCCCCGCGCAGGACCTGCGCCTCCTTCTCCGCCGCCCCTGTCGAACTTAGCCACAGCAGCCAGCCGACCAGCCACAACCACCGCTCAATCCTTGCGGTACTTTTCATGGCAACCGCCGCAGCCTTCTTTCCCCATCTTCTGGAACGCCGCCTGCATCGCCGCCGCATCGTTTGCTTGGGCCGCCTGCACGAACGCTTCCGCGAGGCGCTCGAGGTTCTGAGCGCGGGCGATAAAATCGTCGAAGTTCTGCCAGATTTCTTTCTTGGCCGCGCTCTTGCGGTACTCGCTTCCCTTGGGGAACATTTGCGGAATCGACTTGGAAAGCCTTAAAATCGCCTCGCCGTGCGCCCGCGCATCGGGCAAAAATTGGGTTTGGCCTTCGGCGAAGATCGCCTTTAAGGCGGCGGTGTGCCCGCCAAGCGCTTTCATCGTCCCTTGCCGGTAAGCGACGATGGCCTTGACGTCGGCCAACGCCGAAGACCCCACCAGCGCCCCCAGCATAACAGCCAACCAACGCTTGCTCATGTTTTTACCCTCCTCAACTTGGCTTTCCGGCTTGAGTATACAACCGTTATCTGAAACGATACTAGCCTAAAAAAGGCTTTGCGGCGATGACCCAACCCCTTTTATACGCGGCAAATCTTGAGTGCGTGCGCGGCGACCGCCTGTTGTTCCGCGGCCTGAGCTTTTGCCTCGATCGCGGCCAACTCCTCCATATCCAAGGCGCCAACGGCTGCGGCAAGACCAGTTTGCTTAGGATGGTGTGCGGCCTGAGCGCGCCTGCGGCAGGAGAGATTTACTGGCGGGGCCGGCCGATCGGGAGCGAAAGGCATCGGCTCCTCCAGGAATTGGCGTACCTCGGCCATCATCTAGGCGTCAAAGGTGAGCTGAGCGCGCTGGAAAATTTGACCTTGGCGAGCCGGCTTTACCGCACCCGTCAAGGCGCCGACCCGCGCCAGCTTCTGAATCAGGCCGGTCTTGGCGGCTGCATGGAGATCCCCGCCCGGTCTTTGTCCGCCGGCCAACGCCAGCGCATCGCCCTCGCCCGGCTGTTGCTGCAGGAGGCCGTCTTGTGGGTGCTGGACGAACCGTTCACGGCGCTGGACCAAAGCGGCGTCGCTTGGGTCCAATCCTTGCTGGAGGAGCATCTTGGACGCGGGGGGCTGGTGGTGATGACCTCCCACCAGCCGGTCTCGGTGGGCTTTGATGTGGTGACGCTCAAACTATGAGCCAGCACTTTTGGGGTCTTTTGGTGCCGCTGTGGGTGATCATGGACCCGGTGGGCAACTTGCCTTTGTTTCTGGCCATGACCGAGGGCTTGAACCGGGCAGCGCAGGTGCGCGTGGCCGCCTTGGCCTGCCTCACCGCAGGAGGGATATTATTGCTTTTCGGGCTGGCCGGCGATGCCGTGTTGGCGCTGTTTGGCATCGGCCTGCCGGCGTTTCGCTTGGCCGGCGGGTTCATCTTTTTCATCTACGCCCTGCAGATGTTCCAGCTCATCCCGCCGCCCAACCTCAAAAGCTCGCCCGCCGAGGAAGCCGAAAGCCTGGCCAAAACCCACATCGCCCTGGTGCCGCTAGCGACCCCGCTCATCGCCGGCCCGGGAGCGATCACCCTGGTCCTGGTCTGGCAGCAGGACCCAACGCGCCAGATCCCGCTCGGGCTGCTCGCCGCGGCGATCTTGGGCGCCTGCCTGGGGGTGTTTGCGGTCCTTGCCGCCGCGCCGTGGATCCGCCGAGCGCTGGGCGTAGGCGGGATCGGCGTGATCACCCGCTTAAGCGGCCTGCTGCTTGCGGTGATCGCGATGCAGTTCGTGATCGACGGTTTGGCGCAGGTCCTACGCTAACGCTTCAGACCAGCAGCGGGGCGATCACCAGGCTGACGATGGCCATCACGTTGATCAAAATATTCATCGAAGGGCCGGCGGTGTCTTTGAACGGATCGCCCACCGTGTCGCCGACCACCGCCGCCTTGTGGGTATCCGAGCCTTTGCCGCCTAAGTTTCCCTTCTCCACGTATTTTTTGGCGTTGTCCCAGGCGCCGCCGGCGTTGGCCATCATCAGCGCCATCAGCACGCACCCTAAAAGCGCTCCGCCAAGCATCCCGCCCAGCGCCTCAGGTCCGAGCCAGAAGCCGACGGTCACCGGCGCGCTCACCGCGATCACCCCGGGCAAGATCATTTTTTTAAGCGCCGCCTGCGTGGCGATGTCCACGCAACGGGCGGTGTCCGGTTCCGCCTGGCCTTCCAACAGCCCTGGGATCTCGCGGAACTGGCGGCGGATCTCCTGGATCATCGCGAACGCCGCTTTGCCGACCGCGGTCATGGTGACCGAGGCGATGAGCAGCGGGATGGTCCCGCCGATGAACGCCCCGCCGAGCACTTTGGCGTTGCCCAAATCCAAGCTAAAATCCGGCAGCTTGCTGGCGATGGTCTCGCCGTAAGCGGTGATGATGGCCAAGGCCGCCAACGCCGCCGCGCCGATGGCAAAGCCCTTGCCGATCGCCGCCGTGGTGTTGCCGAGTTCGTCCAAAGAATCGGTGATCTTGCGGACCTCGGAACCCAAGCCGCCCATTTCGGCGATGCCGCCGGCGTTATCGGCCACCGGTCCATAAGCGTCGATCGCCATGGTGATCCCGACCGTGGCCAGCATCCCCACCGCGGCGATGCCGACCCCGTACAAGCCCACCAGCCAATCGGCCAGAAAAATGATGGCGCTGATAGTCAGAATCGGCGCCACCACCGACTCCATCCCCGTCGCCAATCCGGCGATGATCACCGTGGCCGGCCCCGTCTCGCCGGACTTAGCGATTTGCGCCACCGGCCGACCGCCGGTGTAATACTCGGTCACCAGCCCGATCACCACCCCGCCGACCGAACCCGCCAGCACCGCGAGCCAAGCCTTAAGGCTCACTCCTGCCAACGCAATCACGATTAGGGCCAAACCGACGAAAATGACCGCCGCCCCGACCGTGCCGATCCTCAGCGCCAGTTCCGCCGGCCTTGCGGCGTTCCGGCGCACCAAGAAGATTCCGGCGAGGGAGGACAAAAGTCCCACCGAAGCCAGCCCCAGAGGCAAGAACATCAGCGCCCCCCGCGACCCCACCGGGGCCAGGGTCTCGGCGGCCATGGTCGAAGCCATCGCGATGGTGGCGATCATCGCCCCGCAATACGACTCGAAGATGTCCGAGCCCATCCCGGCCACATCCCCCACGTTGTCGCCCACGTTGTCGGCGATCACCCCCGGGTTGCGCGGATCATCCTCGGGGATCCCAGCTTCCACCTTGCCGACCAGGTCCGCCCCCACGTCGGCGCTCTTGGTATAGATGCCGCCGCCGACGCGTGAGAACAGCGCCACCGTCGAAGCCCCCATGCCAAAGCCGTGGAGGGCGTGGGCGGTCTCGGGATCGTCGCCAAAGACCAGATACATCAGCCCCAGGCCCAAAAGCCCTAAAGAGGCCACCGCCAGGCCCATGATCGACCCGCCGAAGAAGGCCACCTCCAAAGCCTTGGCCGCGTCTCCGGTGGCGGCGGCTACGGCAGTGCGCACGTTGGCGCGGGTGGCGGTATACATGCCGAGGTAGCCGGCCGCCGCCGAAGCCGTCGCCCCCACTAGGAAGCACAAGGCGGTGCGCCAGCCCAGAAAAGACCACAAAAGCCCTCCTAGCACCGCCACGAACCCCGCCAGGATCTGGTACTCGCGACGGATGAACACCATCGCCCCCAAGTGGATCTGCTCGGCGATGCGCGCGATCTTGCCCTCGCCCGCCGGAGTCTGCTTGACGAGCTGGTAGATCCGCCAAGCGGCATAAAGTCCAAACGCCCCGAGCAGAGGGGGCAGAAGATAAAGCAGGTAGCGCATCGGTCTTCCTCCTTTCTTTTTAGGTTATTCTGGCGCCTCGCCTGGCTTTCTTGGGCAAGCGCGCATCATTTGGGAGCAGCTGCTCACACCCAGTATAATCAATCGCTGCAAACCGACCCAGGTGCACCATGAGCCACTCCCCCTCCGATTTTAGCGCTTTTATCGAGGATTTCTGGGACCGGAAGATCCTGCCCACCCTTACCGAATACATCCAAATCCCGTGCCTTTCGGTGGCCTTTGACCCCGCCTGGGAGACCTCAGGCCAACTGGAAAGAGCCAGGAGGCTAGCAAGCGACTGGCTCAAAGCCCACGCCGAACCCGACTGGCGCCTCCACGACCTGAAGCTCCCCGGCAAAACCCCGCTGATTTTAGTGGAGATCCCCGGGCAAGGTGAGCAAACCGCGCTGCTTTACGGTCATCTGGACAAGCAGCCGGCTATGGAGGGCTGGCGCGAAGGTTTAGGCCCCTGGCAGCCGGTGATCGAGGGCGAAAAATTGTACGGCCGCGGCGGCGCCGACGACGGTTACGCCCTGTTCGCCGCGGTGGCGGCGGCCAAAGCCTTGCGCCATAAGGGCATCCCGCACGCCAGGCTGTTGCTCCTGATCGAATTCTCCGAGGAGAGCGGCTCCCCGGACCTTCCCGCCTATCTCGACGCTTTGGCCGAAGCGATGGGTGAGGTCGACCTGGTGATCGCCCTGGACTCGGGCGCCGGCGATTACCAAAGGCTGTGGGCCACGACCTCGCTGCGCGGGATGCTTTCCCTAATCCTCACCGTGCGCACCCTTAAAGAGGCCGTGCACTCGGGGATCGCCTCCGGGCTGGTGCCCGAGTCTTTTGCCATCGCGCGCCAGCTCCTCGACCGTTTAGAAGACGCCGCCAGCGGCCACGTCAAGCTCGCCGAACTCCACGCGCCCATCCCCCCAATCCGCTTGGAGCAAGCCAAGGCCGCCGCGGCGATCTTGGGCTCCAGACCGATCGAAGGCCTCCATCCCCTCCCCGGCCTCAAACCCCTCGCCGACGACCCTGTGGAGCTGCTCCTCAACAACACCTGGCGCCCGGCGTTGTGCGTGGTCGGGCAAGAGGGATTGCCTGAGATCCCCCAGGCCGGCAACGTAATGCGCGCTTATACGGCCTTAAAGCTTTCGTTCCGCCTGCCGCCCACGGTGTCCTGCGCGAGCGCCAAAGCTGCCATCGAAGCGGCTTTGCAGCGCGATCCCCCTTACGGCGCCCAGGTTCAGGTCCGGTTCGAGGCCGAAGGCGACGGCTGGGAAGCTCCGCCCCCGGCGGACTGGCTGCTTGCCGCTTGCGATGAGGCCTCTCGCGCCCTGTACGGCCACCCTGCCGCGCATCTGGGGCTGGGGGCTAGCATTCCGTTCATGAGTTTTCTGGGCAGGCGCTTTCCCGCCGCGCAGTTTTTGATCACCGGGGTGCTGGGGCCGGGGAGCAACGCCCACGGGCCCAACGAGTTCTTGCACCTCCCCTACGCCAAAAAGCTGACCGCGTGCATCGCCCACGTACTCGCCGCCCATGCTCAAGCGGTCTGACCTCAACCCCCAGCAGCAGGCCGCGGTCCAAGCCACCGACGCCCCGCTGTTGGTGATCGCCGGCGCCGGCAGCGGCAAGACCCGCGTCATCACCTACAAAATCGCCTACCTGATCGAACAAGGCTTAGCGGCGCGCCACATCGCCGCCCTCACCTTCACCAACAAGGCGGCACGAGAAATGAAAGAACGGGTGGGGCGGCTGGTCCAAGGGCAAGCGGCCAAAGGGTTGACGGTATCCACCTTCCACGCTCTGGGGCTGGAGATCGTGCGCAGCGAACACCGGGCTTTAGGCTACAAAGCCGGCCTCTCCATCCTCGACGCCCACGACCGCTTAAGCTTGCTCGGCGAGATCGCCCGTCACCACCGGCCGCTTTCGCCGGCCGAGCTCTCCAACTACGCGCACCAAATCGGCGTGTGGAAAAACGAGCTCAAATCGCCCGCACAAGCCGGCGACGACCCCGCCGCTTGGCTTTATCGCGAATACCAGCGCTGCCTGAAAGCTTACAATGCCGTCGATTTCGACGACCTGATCCTGCTGCCGGTCTTGCTGTTCCAAGATTTCCCGGAGATCTTGGAAAAGTGGCAGGGCCGGATCCGCTACCTGCTGGTCGACGAGTACCAGGACACCAATCTCGCCCAATACCAGCTTCTGCGCCAGCTCGCCGGAAAGCTGGGGCGGTTTACCGCCGTTGGCGACGACGACCAGTCGATCTACGCCTGGCGCGGCGCCCAAGCGGAGAACTTGGTGCGGCTGCAGCACGACTACCCGCGCCTGAAAGTCATCAAACTGGAGCAGAACTACCGCTCCACCGGACGCATCCTCAAGGCCGCCAACCAGCTGATCGCCAACAACCCCCACGTATTCGAGAAGAAGCTCTGGAGCCGCCTGGGACTCGGCGATCCGATCCGCGTTTTAAGCCACGCCGATGAATTCGCCGAGGCCAGAAACCTCGCCGCCGACCTTCTGCACCACAAGTTCCGCACCGGCTCGCGCTTTGCCGATTACGCCGTCCTCTACCGCAGCAACCACCAGGCCCGGCTGTTCGAGCGCAGCTTCCGGGAACAGCGCATCCCTTATTATCTGAGCGGCGGCCAGTCGTTCTTCGCCCACGCCGAAGTCAAGGACGTGGTCGCCTACCTGCGCCTGCTGGTCAACCCGGACGACGACGTGGCCTTTTTGCGCGTGGTCAACGTTCCCAAGCGCGAGCTTGGACCCACCACCTTGGAAAAGCTCGGCACCTACGCGCAAAACCGCGGCGTTTCCTTGTTTGCCGCGTGCTACGAGCTGGGGTTGACCCAGGTCTTGCCGGAGAAGACTTGCCTGCGCCTGCAGCGTTTTTGCGACTTTTTGGGGGAGGTGGCCGACCGCGCTAAGCGCGGCGCCGCTTTTGCGGTGATCGAGGAAATGCTGGCAACGATCGGCTACCGCGAACATCTGCGCGAGATCGCGGCCAACCCCAAACAAGCCGAGCGCCGCTGGGAGAACGTGCAGGAGCTCATGGACTGGCTGGGCCGCCTGCTCGAGGAAGCCGAAGGCGGCGCCGACCCCTTAGGCGCGGCGGTAGGCAAACTGCTCCTGCTCGACGTCCTCGACCGCACCCGCGATGAAGACGCCGGCGACCGGGTCGCCCTGATGACGCTGCACGCCGCCAAGGGCTTGGAATTTCCCCACGTCTATCTGGTAGGGATGGAAGAGGGTGTGTTACCCCATCAGACCAGCTTCGAAGAAGACAAGATCGAGGAAGAACGGCGCCTGGCTTACGTCGGCATCACCCGCGCCCAGAAAACCCTGACTTTGAGCTATTGCTGCGGCCGCAAGCGCTATGGGGAGGTGATCGCCTGCCAGCCCAGCCGCTTCCTCGCCGAACTGCCGCAGGACGTGCTCGAATGGCAGGACAAGAAGACCCGCAGCGCGGAGGAGAAAAAAGCGCAGGGGCGGGCCGCGCTCCGCGTGATGAAAGCCCTGCTCCAGGAGAGCGGATGAGCGCCGCGCTTACCCTTCCCGCAGGCAGGCGGCTCGGCTTTGTCCGTTACGGCGACCTGAACGGACATCCGGTCTTTTACTGCCACGGCCTACCTTCCTCGCGCCTAGAAGCCAGGCTCGCCGCGGCCGCCGCCAAACGTTTAAACGTCCAGCTGATCGCGCTCGATCGGCCGGGTTATGGCCGTTCCGACCCGCTTCCCCCCACGCAAATCGCCGATTGGCCAGAGGACGTGGAACGGCTGGCCGATCACCTGCAGATCGAGCGCTTTGCCGTCTTGGGCGTTTCCGGCGGCGGCCCTTATGCTTTGGCCTGCGCCTGGCGTCTGCCGCATCGGGTCACCGCGCTGGGTCTGGTCTGCCCGCTGGGGCCGGTCGCGCAGGCGGAGCTTCGCCGTGGAATGAGCAAAGCGGCGCGTTTTGCGTTTTTTCTCGCCCAACACGCGCCGTGGGCGCTTGCGGTGTTCTTCGGCGACCTCACCGCACGGCTCTTGCGGCGCTTTCCAGACCTTACCTTCGCCCTGCTGAGGCGCTATCTGTCCGCGAAGGACCGCCTGGTTCTGGCCGATCCTTCAATCCGCAAAGTGCTGCGCGCCACCGTCCGCGAAGGCTTGCGCCAAGGATCCAAAGGGCCACGGCGCGATTTTCTCCAGTACCTTCGGCCGTGGGGCGTGGAACTTGCCGCCATCGACCGGCCGGTGACGCTCTGGCACGGCACCGCCGACACCGTGGTCCCCCTCGCCCACAGCCGCTTCCTCGCCCAACGCCTGCCTAGGGCCAAACTTTGCGTCCTGCCCGGCGAAGGCCACTACTCGCTCCCTGCCGGCTGCGCCGAAGTTATCCTTCAAGACCTTGTGCAAGCGCAGCCAAACCGCTAAAATGACCTTTTAAGCGCCCGTAGCTCAGTTGGATAGAGCGCAGGCCTCCGGAGCCTGAGGTCAGAGGTTCAAGTCCTCTCGGGCGCGCCAGCCTTTAAGACCACCGCTTGGCGACCGGACCTCAGTCGTACTTGAGGTACTTAAAGCGCGGATCGTCCGGCGTGCCTTCGAGCGCGCTCTCCTCGCCCGGGCGCCACATTACGACCTCTTCGATCTTTTTCGCCAGCTCGAAATCCTTGTCGGTGATGCCCTTGGCCGAATGCGTCATGAGCTTGACGATCACAAACGCATACGAGACCGTCAAGTCGGGATGATGAAAAGCCGCCTCCGCCAGATGGCCGATGGCGTTCACCACCATGAGCGTGCCCTTCCAGCCAAAAGTTTTGTACTTGCGCCGGATCCAGCCGTTTTCGTAATACCAGTGCGGCAGTTCCTCTTGCAGCCGCGCCTGGATTTCTTCTTCGGTATAGGTCTGCTCCGGTCCCCGCTTGCGCCAGCCCATCTTTGCCTCCTTTAAAACTTGCCGAGCTTAAAACCTAGCATCCAGCTCAACGCAAACCCTCAGGCGTTGCGGATCGCCCAGGCCACCTCCAGCGCCTGGCGGTTTGCTTTGACGTCGTGAACGCGAAACACCTTCACCCCCGCCATCACCCCGAGGGCGGTGGTGGCGACCGTTGCCGCGACCAGCTCGGTCGGCTCGCCCACGTCCAAAATCTGGCCCATAAAGCGCTTGCGGCTGGTGCCTAACAGCACCGGAAAACCGGTCGCTACGAAGCGATCCAGATGGGCTAGAAGCTGAAGGTTGTCGTTTCGGCGCTTGCCAAAACCGATCCCTGGGTCGATCAGAATTTGCTCCCGCGCTATTCCTGCCTGCTGCGCGGCCAAGGCCCGCGCTTTCAGAAACGCAAGCACTTCCGCCACCACGTCCTGGTAGACCGGGTTGTCTTGCATGGTCTTGGGAGTGCCTTGCATGTGCATGAGCACGATGGGCAGCTTGTGGCTGGCGGCAAGCTGAAACATCTGCGGGTCGGCGCGTCCGGCCGAGACGTCGTTGATGAGGGCGGCGCCGGCCTGGATGGCCGCCTTGGCCACTTCCGCGATCGTCGTATCGATGCTGATCGAGCAATCTGCGGGCAAGGCCTCAGAAAGCGCCTCGATCACCGGGAGCACGCGCCGGATTTGTTCTTCCGCCGCCACCGGCTCCGCCCCCGGGCGGGTCGATTCCCCGCCGACGTCGATGATCTCCGCGCCCTCTTCCGCAAGCTTTAGCCCCTGCGCCACCGCCGCGCGCACGTCCAAGTAACGCCCGCCGTCGGAGAAGCTGTCGGGGGTGACGTTGAGAATCCCCATGAGCATGGGTTTGGGCTCTTGCAAGCGGTCGAGCAAACGCATGACCTCAAATCCGGCTAAATCGCGACCCGATCAATGGTAGCATATCGCTTTAAGCCTTCCACCATGCCCGAGAAAAAGCGCGAGCACATCCTGTTTTTGACCGGCAAGCTGGCTGAAAAGCAGCTCAGGCAAACGCTGGAAGCCATGCAGCCGGATTTCGACTACACGGTTCATCAGCTGGGGCTGACGGTGGCCGCGCTGATGACCGCCGACATGATCCGCCGCAGGCTCAAGGACACTTTCGGCGCCGATCGCATCCTGGTCCCGGGGCGCTGCAGCGGGGACCTTGAGGCACTGTCGCGGGAGCTGGGCGTTCCGGTGGAACGCGGCCCGAACGAAATCAAAGACCTGCCAGCGTTTTTCGGCCGGGAAAACTTCAAGCCCGATCTTTCCCGTTACGATATCCGCATCTTTGCCGAAATCACCGACGCGCCTAGGCTAAACCTTGAGCAAATCCTGGCTCAAGCCGATGGGTACCGGCGCCACGGAGCCGATGTGATCGACTTGGGCTGTCTTCCCAACCAGCCATTTCCGCACCTGGAAGAAGCCATTTCCGCCTTGAAAAGCGAAGGCTATCGGGTCAGCGTGGACTCCTTGAACCCCGAAGACCTGCTGCGCGGCGGGCGCGCCGGCGCCGATTATTTGCTGAGCCTGCACCTAGACACCCTTTGGATCGCGGAAGAAGTGGCCAGCTGCCCCATCCTCATCCCCCAGCCCGCCACGGCGCTCGAGACCCTAGATGAGGCGGCAGAAATCCTCGCGCGCCAAAACCGCCCCTTCCTCCTCGATCCCATTCTGGAGCCGATCCACTTCGGGTTCACCGCCTCGATCGTGCGGTACTATGAAACCCGAAGGCGCCATCCCGAGGCCGAGATGCTGATGGGGGTAGGCAACCTCACCGAACTGACCCACGCCGACACCGCCGGCATCAACGCTTTGCTGCTCGGCATCTGCTCAGAGCTTCACATCCGCAACATCTTGACCACCCAGGTCAGCGGTCACTGCCGGCGCGCCGTCCCGGAAGCGGACCTGGCGCGGCGCATCCTTTACTACGCGCGCCAACACAACACGCTTCCTAAGCATATCCACCCGGGCCTGATGAGCCTGCACGAACCCAAACCCTTCCCGTATAATTTGGCCGAAGTAAAGGAACTGGCCGGGATGATCCGCGATCCAAGCTACCGCATCCAGATCACCGAGGAAGGCATTCACATTTTCAACCGCGACGGCTTTTACTCGGCCACCGACCCGTTCGAACTGTTCCCGCACCTTAAGGTAGAGCACGACGGCGGGCACGCCTTTTACCTAGGCGCCGAGCTCACCAAAGCCCAAATCGCCTGGCAGCTGGGCAAGCGCTACGCCCAGGACGAGCCTTTGGCGTGGGGTTGCGCGGTGGAAGCGACCGAAGAGCTCGACCGACACGCCTACAAACCCGCCGGCACCACTTTACAGAAAAAACCCAAAGCATGATCCTCGAGACCATCGTCACCACCCAGGACCCGGCAGGCAGGCCGCATATTGCCCCCATGGGCGTCCACGCTTGGCAAGAGGGATGGGCGATTTTGCCTTTCCGCCCCTCGCGGACGCTCGCCAACCTCCAAGCCACCGGCCTTGCGGTGCTAAACGCCACCGACGACGTGCGCGTCTTTGCCGGCTGCGTGACCGGACAAGGCGACTTTCCGCTGGTTCCGGCCGATCGTATCGCCTGCCCTAGGCTGCGCGACGCCCTCGCGCACATCGAACTGGAGCTGGTTCGGATAGAAGACGACCCGGTCCGCCCCAAGCTGTTTTGCCGCCCCGTGCATCAAGTCAACCACGCCCCGTTTCTGGGCTTCAACCGCGCCCAGTTTGCGGTTCTGGAGGCGGCGATCCTGATCAGTCGCCTTAAAATTTTGCCGCTCGCCCAGATTGAAGCCGAGCTGGCCTATTTGCAATCCGCTTTACACAAAACCGCAGGACCTAAAGAACTTGAGGCTTGGCAATGGCTGATGACCTATTTGGAAAGCTTCAAACACCGGCGCCAAACCGTATGATGCGCTTGCTCCTCAGCGTGACCGATGTTGAAGAAGCGCATCTGGCTTCGATGGCCGATGTTTTAGACTTGAAAAACCCCGCTCAAGGGGCGCTTGGGGCGTTGCCGGTCGAGACGCTCCAGGCCGTCCGCCAGGCGCTGCCCCAAAAAACCCTAAGCGCCACCATCGGCGATTTGCCGCTCGTGCCGGAGGCGGTGCAGCAAGCGGTGCAAAAGGTCGCTGCCACCGGGGTCGACTACGTCAAAATCGGTCTATTCGCAGGCGACCTTTTCGCCACCCTGCGCGCGCTCGTCCCCCTAGCGCGGCAAACCCGACTGGTCGGAGTGATCTTCGCCGACCGCCCGGTCGACCTCTCCATTCTTCAAGCCCTGGCCGAGGCCGGCTTTGCCGGCGCGATGCTGGACACCGCGGGCAAAACCCAAGGCGCGCTAACCGCCCTGCGCCCGCTCGATTGGCTTAAAGAGTTCGTAGCACGCGCCCGGGGTCTTGGGCTTTTGGTCGGATTGGCTGGTTCTTTACGCCTTGACGATGTTTCCTTACTTCAGCCCCTGCGCCCGGATTACTTGGGCTTTCGCGGGGCCGCGTGCCAGCACGGGCAACGCACGAAGTCTTTAGATCCGCAAAGGGTTTACCAACTCTATCAAGCTGTGCATGGACCTCTACCCGCTCATTCGCCCGCTGCTGTTTCGGCTCGACCCTGAAACCGCGCATCGCTTGACCCTTTCTGCTCTGGACGCAGCCGCAAAGTTTATCCCGCGCCCACGCCGGCTAAGCTGTCCCACCGAGGTTTTGGGCTTGCGCTTTCCCAACCCGGTGGGGCTGGCGGCCGGACTCGACAAAAACGGCGACCATATCCTGGGTCTGGCGCGTTTGGGGTTTGGCTTTATCGAAGTGGGCACCGTCACCCCGCGCCCGCAGCCGGGAAATCCCAGACCGCGCCTGTTCCGCCTGCCTCAGGCGCAAGCCTTGATCAACCGCATGGGGTTCAACAACTTAGGGCTCTCTCACCTGGTCGAGAACCTAAAGCGCTTGCGGGCGCGGGACTTCATCTTAGGGGTAAACTTAGGGAAAAACCGCGACACGCCAAACACGAAGGCGGTTAACGATTACCTTTTGGGGCTTGAGAGCGTCTACGAACTGGCCGACTACGTCGCTATCAATTTGTCTTCCCCAAACACGCCTGGACTGCGCGAACTCCAGCACGGAAAGCTGCTGGAAGAGCTCCTCACCGAACTCCTCGAGGCGCGTGAGCGCTTGGCGGTAAAAACCGGCAAATCCTTGCCGCTGGCGGTCAAGATCGCTCCCGATCTTAGCTTAGAGCAGCTTGCCGCCCAAGCAGAAATTCTGCTTCGCTATAGGGTGGACGCGGTGATCGCCACCAACACCACTTTAGACCATTCGCGCATCGCCCACCTACCTTACGGTCAGGAGGAAGGGGGGGTGAGCGGCGGGCCGCTTAAGGCCCAGTCTACCGCCATGGTCAGGCAGCTCGCCGAGCGGTTTGCAGGCCGCATCCCCATCATCGCTTGCGGCGGGATCTTGTGCGCTGAAGACGCCCTGGCCAAATTCGCCGCCGGCGCGAGCCTGATCCAGCTCTACACCGGCTTGATCTACCGTGGCCCCAAATTGATCGAGGAAATCCTAACGCGCCTGGAGGAGCGATCTTACCCCAGCCGATCGAGGATATCGCGGTAATAAGTCTCGGCGTCCTGATGATACCCTTCGGTAGGTCTTGGCAATTCGGTCTGCTGGATGGCGACCGAGGCGAGGACAAGGTGGATGGTATCTGCCGCTTTTAGGCGTTTGAGCAACGCTGCCCATTCCGCTGCAAGCTCGGCGACAAGCGCCTCTTGCCTTTCCTGAGGCAAGTCCCACCATTGAGGTTGGGCTAATAGCCTCTCTTTAAGCCACTCCCCAAGGCGCAACTCGGCAAACGGCAGATTCTCCGCCGTTTCCACTACCTCCTCCAAAGCGGAGGCATCCTTCAAGCCAACCCCGGTGGGCAAGAAATACTCGCGCCGCGCCACTTCGGCAAAATCCACACCCCCAGGTAGATCCGCCGCCCCGCGCACGCACAGCTCGAGTTTGCTCAGGCCAGGAACGTGCCCGGCGCGGCGGGTAAATTCTCCGGTAAAACCTTCCACAAAGGCTCTAAGGTGGGGCACCAAGTCCGGATCGGCGCCATCGAAACGGACGCCGATCGCGCTGCCCACCCCCTTGGGTTCACTCCGGCGCACCGCACCGGCAAGCTCTGCGCACAAAGCGTAAGCAGCCTGCACCTGGCTCGTAGGATCGGGTAGAGTCAGGTCGAAAAGGCGCCTTGGATCAAACAGCAAGTTAAAGAAACCGGCAGCCAGCGCCTCTTCCGCGCGCTCCTGCAAGGAGGATAAATCTTCGACCGATTCGGCGCGCAGCCAATCGGCTTCGAGAAACACCGGACCTTCATAACCTTCGCGCAGTGCCGCCGCCAGCAGGCAGGTGGCGTAATCGACGGGCGGGCTTGTGCCGTTCAGAGAGAACACCAACGCTCCGCTGCCGGTTTCCCGGGCCGCCCGGAAGGCCGCCCTGCCCATGGCATAGGTTAGGTCCTGCAAGTTGACGGCTGGAATCACGCATTGCGGCGCCTGTCCACGCCCGACTTTAGTGTACCACCCTGCTAGGGAGGCGGGATAAACCGCGCAACCCGAAGCGGCCTGGCGAATCAACCAGCAGAGGAAATAGCGTACGCTTTCCTCTGGCTGCGACAGGGCGTTGTAGACTAAGGCGTCCAAACGCTCCTTACGCAGCCGGTGCGCATCGACGATTCTGACCTCGTTGCCGCGTACCTCCAGACAATCGCGCAGCAAGGCCTCCAAACCGCTGGCACGGTAGAACAACATCTTTTGCCTCCCTTGAACTGCCTGACCCGGTGAACTTGACCGGCCTTTAGTCTAGCCTTTGGCAAAGGCGATCGCAACAAGCGCCCGAAGCACAGACCGCCGCGCACCTTGCGCTGCATAGGTTCAGAAACCTTGCGAGTGCAGCAGTTGGTTATTCGGATCAAGGGGTTTTACCGAGCAGCCGGTTTGGAGCCTCTTTGGGCGATGAGCCCGAAAAAGGCTCAACGAAGACTGGAAATCCTGCGCTTCTGGGACAAGCACAGCCTTTGTGCCACCCAGGACGCCTTCGGGGTGTCCCGAAGAACGTTCTCCCGGTAGAAGAAGGCCTGGAAGGAGGGCGGCGGCAGCTGCCAGTTGGTATCTGCTGGTCGAGATAAAGCCCCTTCCTGCTCGTCTGATCCTCTTCAAGCAAGAAGAACAGGTGGCAATCGGTCCTTTTCCACGCGAAATCGAAGCCACCGCGATTAAACGTACCCTGGAACCCGACTTGGACCTTCCCCTGCGCCTCCTCCCACCCGCGCAGAGCGCCATGCTTTGCGGCCTTTCAGTCCGCGCTTTCGGTATCGAGCCGGAAAGCCTCCCCATAGCGGGTGTCGGCGTCGAAGTCCTCCCACACCAGCCTAGGCTGCGGCACCGGCTTGGTGGGGACGTAGAACGTCAAGACGTCCAAAGTGCCGGTGAGCACCCGCCCACCGGTGTTGACCAGCCCTTTAATGACCCCGCCGCTGATGCCAAACCAGAAGTTGGTCTGGTTGTAGGTGTTGATCGCGCTCTTGGGAATTTCCAGCCAACCGGTGGCGACGTTGACCAGACCGATGCCCAGTTTGCGTCCGGCCTTGATTCCGTAGTTCTCTTCCGCGCTTGCCGCCCCTACCCCGAACACCGCCAGCAACAACATCATCTTAAGCCAAGCTCGCATGTTTCCCCCTCAAGTTCAGCTTCCTCTATTAACCATAGAAAAGCCCGGCGGGATTGCAACTTTAGGGCAAAAAAAACAGGGGCGCATCCGCCCCTGCTTGCAAATACCTGAGAATAAATCGGATCAGCCGGCCAAATTCCGGGCAGCAAAATCCCAATTGACTAGATTCCAGAAGTTCTCCACGTATTTGGGACGCGCGTTGCGATAGTCGATGTAATAGGCGTGCTCCCACACGTCGCAAGTTAGCAGCGGCTTCTTCCCGGAGGTCAGGGGATTTCCGGCGTTGCTGGTCTGGACGATCTCGAGCTTGTCGCCGCTTTTCACCAACCAGGCCCAACCGGAACCGAACAGCGCCACCGCCGCCTTGGAGAAGGCCTCCTTAAAGGCTTCGAACGAACCGAAATCGCGCCGGATCGCATCGGCGAGCTTGCCCTCAGGTTCGCCGCCGCCGTTAGGCGCCATGCTGTTCCAGTAGAAGGTATGGTTCCAGACCTGGGCGGCGTTGTTGAAGATCGGGCCTGAAGCTTTGAGGATGATTTCCTCCAGCGTCAGGTTTTCAAATTCCGTTCCCGGAATCAGATTGTTGAGATTGTCCACGTAGGCCTTATGGTGCTTGCCGTAGTGGTATTCCAAGGTCTCCTTAGAAATATAGGGTTCCAAAGCGTCCATCGCATAAGGCAAGGGAGGAAGTTCGTGTTTCATACGCCTGACTCCTTCATTTCCCAGTGTTTAGGTAGGTAAAGCTTACTCGAATCTTCTCGTCAGGGCAAATCCCCGTACCAAGGAGCCATCTCGGCCACCTTGGCTTGCAGGTTAACCCAACGCGCCAGCAAAAACAGCAAATCGGACAAGCGGTTCAGATAGCAAAGCGCCTGCGGGTTGATCGCCTCTTCCTCGGCCAGCGCCACGACCTCGCGCTCGGCGCGGCGGGCGACCGTGCGGGCAAAGTGCAACAGCGCCGCGGCGAACGTCCCGCCGGGGAGGATGAAGTGCTTTAAAGGAGGCAACTCCGCGTCGAGGCGGTCGCACAAATGCTCCAGCCGTTCGACGTGCGCGGCGCAGATTCTAGGTCCTGCCCGATCCGGGTCGGGATTGGCCAGATCCGCGCACAGAATATGCAGTTCGTTCTGGATCGCGCGCAGCCAGGACGCGGCCTCGCCGTCTTGAAGCTGGCTGACCGCCATCCCTAGAACCGAGTTGAGCTCGTCCACGCTGCCGTAGGCGAAGATGCGCAGCGAGGCCTTGCTCACCCTGAGGCCGCCGAGGAGGCCGGTGGTGCCCTGGTCGCCGGTGCGGGTGTAGATCCTCATTTAAGCCCTAGCTTTTGCACCGCCCAAGCCGCCAAAAGCCCGAGCGCGCTGCCCAAGTAGTGGACGAACGCCCCGACCGCCACGCTTTGATGGTGCAGCTGCTCCATAAAGCCCAATTTATTGACTCCTACCCACAAAAACACCGTGGCATAAAACACCCCGGCGCCCACCGCGGCCCAGAAGAAAGGGTCGCGCCCAGAACGCCTGGCCGCTTGATAAAACCAGACCGCCACCGAAATCGCCAAGATCCCCTCGATCACCCCCCTCTCCTTACCTTCTTCGCGCTTGATTTTTACACGCTAGCACGCTAGCGGACTTGGGGCAACTGGAGCAAAACCCCCTTGCCCTCCCCTTGCATCAAAGTGGCAGGATAGGCGCCGTTCCACTTTTCGATGGATTTGTACTGGATCAGCTTGTCGGTCAGGGAATTGGCGATCAACTGGTTGGCGTTTGCCACCGCCTCGGCTTCCTTGGTGATCCGATAGGCCTTGGCGTCGGCTTCGATGCGCTGGCGCTCGGCTTCGGCCTTGGCTTGAGTCGTCACCTCGATCAGACGGGTGTTGGCCTCGATGGTCTTGATCTTCTGGTTCTTCTCGGCCTGCTTTTCCACCATCTCCAAGCGCTGCTCCTCCTGCTTGGCGAGCTGCACTTCTTCGATCTTTTTGAGCACGATCGGCGGGAGCACGATATTGCGCATGGCCACGTCGTGGAACTGGAACGGCAGGTCGCGGAATTTTTCCCCCAGGGCGGCGCGGATCTCGCTCGCGATCGCGGTGCGGTCGGCGGCGATCTTTTCCGCCTGATACTTGCCGATCACATCGCGCACCACGTCGCGCACGATCGGGTTGATGAGCTTTTCGAAATAGTTGGCGCCGTAGCGGGTGAGGATCTCGGCCGCTTGGTCCTGGTGCGGGGTGTATTGCACCGTGAGCTCCACCCCGATCGGCAGGTTTTTGTTGTCGAGCACCTCGATCGCCGGCTTGTTGACCACCCCGCTTTGGTCCGGTTCGTCCTTGGCGCTCTTGTAGTTGACCGTGTGCAGCCGCACGTCGAACACGTGCACGCTTTGGATGAAGGGAAGCTTGAGGTGCAGTCCCGGTTGCTTTTCCACCGGGTCATAGCGGCCAAAGGTGCTCAAGACGCCCACGGTGCCGCTCTCTAAGGTATAGACCGCAGAAAACAAAAACAGCACCGCCACCAGCGCCCCGATCGCCCACACTCCAAAACGCGGGCCAAAGCGCCAGGTGGAAGCCAAGGTTTGAAGTTCGCGCGCCATCGCTTGCCTCCGTCACAGGGTTGCCATTTTTGCAGCATAGCATTTTCTTAGCCTTAGCCCTTGCCAAACCGCATTCTTTTAAGCAAACTCCAACACAAGCACATTCCATCGGAGGAATCCTCATGCTGCCGTCTGCAGAAGAAAAACGCCAAATCCTCAAAACCCCGCCTAAAGGCACCTGGACCTTGATGCTGATCGTCGCCGCGGGCATGGCGGTCGCCTGGCTGTTTTTGTATTTTGGGGTCTTTATCCCGCGCGGCGCGGTCCAGTAAGCAAGGTGCGCGATGCCTATCGATCCTTTAGAAAAAAAATGGCTCGCTGTTGCCTTAGGGCTGATCGGCGTGTTTTTAGGCGCGATCTTTTTAAGCTCAGTCTTGGGGATCAAACCGCCCAGCCACGTCGAGACCATTGACTCGGCCAGGCTGCATCTGAGCGAGGAATTTGCCGAAGACAAGCTGGGCGTCCACATCCAGCCCGACGGCCGCATCGAGGTCGTCATAGTCGCCGGGCGTTATGGATTTTATCCGCGCCACCTCACCCTGCCGGCCGACACCCCCATTACCTTCCGCTTCGCCAGCCTCGACGTGCTCCACGGCGTGCACCTGCCCATGACCAACCTGAGCACCATGATCGTGCCCGGTTACGTGGCCAAGGTCACCACCGTTTTCCCCAAGCCCGGAGATTACCCGTTGCTATGCAACGAGTACTGCGGTCTAGGCCACGACTACATGTGGAGCAAAGTCACCGTGGTGGATAAACCCACTTGGGAACAACAGCACGCACGCGAAGGAGGGCCGTCATGATCGACCGCCAAAGCCGTTCTCTGGCCTTGTGGCACTGGGTGGTGGCCTTCGCTGCGTTTCTTCTGGCCTGTTTCTTGGGCTTCTATCAGGTGGTGGAACGCAGCGGCCTGTTTACCTTTCTGCAATCGGCCGAGGGGTATTTCGCCTCGGTCAGCACCCACGGCGTGTTGATGGCTTATGTGCTGACCACTTTCTTCATCTTGGGATTTGGCTACCTGACCGCCACCTCCAGCCTCAAGCGCCCGCTCTGGCGACCTGGCTTGGCGTGGGCGGGCTTTTACGTGAGCCTGTTCGGCACCGTACTGGCGGCGATCCCGCTGCTTTCCGGCAAGGCCTCGGTGCTCTACACCTTCTATCCGCCGATCCAGGCCAGCGCCCTGTTCTATATCGGCGCGGCTCTGTTGGTGGTGGGCTCTTGGGCCGGCTGCGCCATCGTCGTGGTGATGGCCGTGCAGTGGCGCCGGGAGCATCCCGGCCAGGGACTGCCGCTGGCCATGTACGCCACGGTCGCCAACGCCTTGCTGTGGCTATGGACCAGCGCCGGGGTGGCGATGGAGGTGGTGTTCCAGCTCATCCCCTGGGCCCTGGGCTGGAACGACACCCTTGATCCCGGCCTGGCCCGCACCCTGTTCGCCTGGACGCTGCATCCGATCGTGTATTTCTGGCTGATTCCGGCCTATATCGCGCTCTACGGCTTCGTCCCCAAGGAGGCCGGCGGCTATCTGTTCAGTGAGGAAATGGCCAAACTGGCGTTCTTGGGGCTGCTTATCTTCAGCCTGCCGATCGGCTTCCACCACCTTTACGTGGACCCGGAGCAAGGCGCCGGCTGGAAGCTGCTCCACGCCATCGGCACCTTTTTGGTCACCCTGCCGACCCTGGTCACCGGTTTTACCGTGCTGGCCTCGCTGGAGATCGCCGGGCGCTTAAACGGCGGCCAGGGGTTGTTCGGCTGGATCGGCGCCCTGCCCTGGCGCAACCCGATGGTGCTGGCGGCGATCCTGGCCCTCTTGATGTTGATCCTGGGGGGATTTGGCGGCCTTGTCAACGCCAGCTACGCCCTTAACACCATGGTGCACAACACCGCCTGGGTGCCCGGGCATTTTCACCTGATCTTCGCCGGCACCACGGTGATCTTGTACTTCGCCATCGCCTATCACCTGTGGCCCAAGCTCACCGGCAAGAAGCTGGTCTCCAACACCCTAGCGCTGGTGCAACTGTGGACCTGGTTCATCGGCATGACCTTGCTCAGCACCCCCTGGCACGTCTTAGGACTTTTGGGACAGCCGCGGCGCATCTCCTCGGTCACCTACCACAGCCTCTTGACCTTGGCGTGGCAGCCTTACGAGCTGTTCATGATCCTGGGCGGAGCGGTATTGCTGAGTTCGGCCGTGCTGTTTGGCGTCGTCCTGGTAAAAACCTGGCGCAACCGGGAAGCCGAAACCGACACCGAGATCTTCTACGCCACCCCCATCCACCCGCCGGAGAAGCTTCCCGCCTGGACCGAAGATCTTACCACCTGGAACCTGGTAATTTTAGGGCTGATGCTGATCAGCTTCGGCTGGCCCATCGCCCAGTTCTTCTTCCTGAAAACCTTTGAATCCGTTCCCTGGGGGTACTGACATGCGCTGGATCGTTGGATTGATCAGCCTCCTGCCGGCTGCGGGGCTGCAAGCCGCCCCGGCTACTCAAGTGGCCTGGACCAAAGAAACCCTGGCGCTGGTCGAAGGCGGCGATCCGCAGCGCGGTAAGGAACTCGCCAAAACCTGCGCTTCCTGTCACGGCGAGACCGGCGTCGGCCTTAGCCCGGCTTTCCCTAATCTCGCCGGACAGCTTGCGACCTACCTCTATCGCCAGCTGCGCGACTATAAAGACGGCAGCCGCCAAAATCCCATAATGCAAGGCTTAGCCGCCGGTTTAAGCGACCAGGACATGGCCGACTTGGCCGCCTTTTACAGCCGTCAGGCCCCTGCCGAGCCGGCGGGTAAAGCGGGCGATTTCCAAGCCGTCCTGGCCTTGATCGAACACGGCGACAGCAAGCGCATCCTCCCCCCGTGCCGCGTCTGCCACGGCGAAAACGGCCAAGGGGAAAGGATCGACACACCCAGGCTCGCAGGCCAGCCGCAAGCTTACCTGGAACAAACCTTAAGAGCCTACCGCGACGGTAGCCGCCACAACGACGTCTATGGCCGCATGCGCGAAATCGCAAAGCAACTCAGCGACGAAGAAATCCAGCGTCTGGCCGCCTACTATGCCAATTTAGCGCCTACCTCGCGTGTCTCGCTTGCGCCCAGGCTTCCCACAACCGAGACAACGGCTCTCGCGCTGCTGGACTTTCAAGGACAACCCCGCCGTTTATCCGAGTGGCGGGGTAAGAAAATCGTGCTCAACTTCTGGAGCAGCGGGTGCCAAGAATGCTTAATCGAGCTGCCGCAGCTTGGCGAGATACAAAAGCGCTACGGCGACACGGGAATTCAGGTGGTGGGTGTCGGCTTGGACGATCCGCAAAAACTGGCTAACGTCGTCCGCAGCTTAGATCTTCCTTACCCCATTCTCTTGAGCCCGCCAGAACAAAGCGCTTTTTTGTTACGCCAATGGGGCGATCCGTCTGCGGCCGTGCCTTTTACGGTGTTAATCGAGCCCGACGGCCGCATCGCGTTTCGCCATATTGGCAGGCTCGAGGCGGAAGATCTCGCCGAACTTATAGCTCATCCACCTGCCAGCGGATTGGATAACGCGCTCGCAGCGTATTGAGATAAGCCGCCTCGCGCTCTGACAATAGCGCTCGCTGCACGCGATCTCTAACGACTGCAAAGGGTTTCTGCTCGGCTGGTCGTCGCTCGACGATTACCACCAAATGAAACCCTTTTGGCGTTTCGATCACCGGGCTCAGTTCGCCGTCTTTAAGAGAAGCCAATACCTCCTCGATCTCCGGCATGGCGCTCCGTTCGGGAAGCCAACCTAAATCGCCGGCGTTTTTCCTACCCTCGGGATCGATGCTGTACTTTTTAGCCAGGCGAAACAGACTCTCGCCGTTTAAAAGGCGGCGGCGCAGCTTCTCCGCTTCCTGGCGGGAAGCGACTACGATTTGGGCAACGTGGCGGCGCTCCGGCACTCGACCCAGCTCTGGATGGCGTGCATACCAAGCGCGCAAGGTCTGCTCGTCGTTGACACGCCACTCGCGCTCTTTGATCTCCAACAAGCGTTGGATTAAGCGCTCGCGGCGGAAACCCGTTACTTGGGAGGCAACGTCGATGCCCGCCTTTTTTGCCCCACACGCCAACAGCGCGTTTTCTGCAAGCTTGCCGCAGCGCTGTTGCAAGCGCGATAAGGCTTCGGCCTTCACGGCCTGATAGCGCTTGGCGATGTAAGCCGAATGCGCTGCGGCCAAAGCGTCGGGATCGCCGTCCAGTTCCGTGCGCCATTTCGCCAGTAGCTTTTCGGGCACCTCGATCCGAGCGCGCAAAAACTCCAGATATTTCTGCGCCAACAGCGCCCTTTCAAACTCGGCCACTTCCTTCTGGAACACCCGATCCTTGTCCAACCTAAGGCGTTTGGCCTCTTGATAGAGGATCTCTGCCTGCACTAGACGCTGCAAAAGATCGCGCCACAAGGCGGCTTGCGCATCTGCGTCTAAGGTCAAATACTGCGTGGCAAAAGGTGAAGAACGCAAGGCCTGCTCGAGCTGCTCGGAGGTGACCGGCTGACTGCCAACGGTTGCCAACACCTCAGCGCGTAGCGGCAAGCTCACAAGGATAAACAGAAAGCCAACTCGCGCACGCCGAATCATTGCGGATTGCGCCCACCGAGGTCAGGAGCGCTCGCGTGCATCCACGCCACCGCTGCGTCGAAGTCCTCGGCGATCTTCTTGCCTTCCCAGGTAAGGTTTTCAGCGATCAGCGGCACGCCTTTAGCGTTGGTGTAATGGCACGCGGCGCACTTGAGCGGACCATGGCTGCCGTCCGGGTTGTATTGCGGCGCTTGGCGGTACGTGGTGGTATCCACACGCGCCGTCACCGGGTACAAGCCGTGGATCGACTCGTGACAAGCCTGACAGGCCAAGCCCGCATGTCCCTTAGAATAGCGCATCACGCTGTACTTGCCCGGCTGATTGATCGGGAAAGCCACCCCTCCCTGTCCTTCAACAAAGGGCGGAGCGTGGCAATCGGCACAGTGCGGCTCGCCGGCGGACAACCAATAATCGCGGCCGTGGGTAGCACTGTCGTACGAAACCGCCGCCGCCCCCGTCGTGCCCGCAGGCAGCGGCAAAGCACTTAAGTTTGCTTTGGGATCGGCAGAGAGCACCGTTACGCTTACATCGCCGTCCTCGTCCCGAGTAAGCTGCGGTTTTTCCCCTGCCAAGGCGATCACCGCCAAATCCGGAACCAAGCGCTCCTTCGCCCAAGTCAACAAAATGCCGGATTTGCCGGGCGTATCGTGCCCTTGGGCGTCCAAAACCACTTTAGGATCTAAGTACTTGGCGATCAGTTCGCTCTCGCTTACGCCGATGGCTTTGGCAATCTCTGCCAGCGAGCGATTACGCAAGGTTTCCCCTTCTTGGCGGAAGGCGTGGGTGAGGTGATCGCGCTGATACAGCTCGCGCGCGAGTTGGTTGTGGCAGTTGGTGCACCAGAGGCCTTTGCCGTTCTTGCCGTTGCCGATCTGCGAGACGTTGGCCTGCAGCCATTTTCCAATCGCGTTCAGGTGTTCGGGCGTCTCTACGCCGTCTCGATCCTTGTCGGGATTGGAGTGAACGTCGCGGCCGGCAAAGCACCCTCCTTTGCTATCGCGGTTATCCCCTTCGGCATAGAAGTTACGACCGTCGGCGGTAATCGGATAGCCGTCGAGCGAGCCGTCCTGGCGATGGGCGGGATGGCAGCCGGCACAGGTTCCCGTCCGCCCTTGGCGATCGGGCAAGGGCCGAACCTTTTGGTGGGCGTAGTGAATCGCCTGGCTCAAAGGCGGGATGATCGGGTCGCCTTGAACTTTCTGACCGATCAAAGCCTCGGTGACACCCTTGGACTGCAAAACGGCGATGACGTTGTCGGCGTGGCACTTTTGGCATAACACCGGATCACGCCCAAGGCGGTTGGTGATCGCCCGGCTCTCCGGATCGTACTTGGCAGTAAAATTCGTGCCATGCTTGGCGTCGTGGATCTGCAGAATCGAGATCGCCGTCGCCTTCAGGCTGGCGATGTAATCGCTCGCCCCCAAACCTTTCCAGAAAGCGAACTCGCGCTTATAGAGCAGATATTTGTCGCCGTTGGCGTTCTCGTTAGCGTGGCAGTTGGAGCAGTTGGGCACGTCGATCGGGTTCGTGCCGCGGAACTCAATAGGTTTACCGGTTTGACTGTCGAGCACCGGTTCGCCGGTTTCGGCATCCACCAAGCGCACCCAAGCCTCCTGATAGGGACGGATGTCGCTCTCGACGATCGTCAGGGGGTTTTTAGTCACGGTCGAATCGAGAAACGGGGTCAACGGCAACCCCAATGCCTCCCAAATCCCTGGATTGGTCAAGACGATAGGCACGTTCTCCAAAACCGGAGATTTCGTGAATACAATCGTTCCCTCTTTACCGCTGTAGTGCAAGTACCCGCCCTTCATGGGGCTGGGCACGGCAGCTCCTGCTGGCCCATTGTCCATCGGCACAGGGATCTCGATCCCTACGCGCCTCTTTTCGCTGTCCTTGCTTGTCTTCTTCGGGTTTTCGCCTTTGAGGCCCTGATAGACGTAAAGGTGGGTCCAATAGGCATTAGCGACGTTTTCGTCGGGGCCGTACTTGCCATCGCCGTTGACATCGTAGGGCACCGTCCAATAGTACAACTTAGCCCCTTCTGAGTAAGTGTTGTCGACGTGGCCGTAAGCGAGCTTGAACCGCTTTTCGCCGTCGACGAGCACTGCAGGATCGTTGGGATCGGCAGCGAGCAACTGCGGCCGCTCAAAGGGAGCTTTGGCGGTTTTGATGACTTGGCTTTGGATCGAATTGTAGGGCGGCAGGATGCAGCAATAGGAGAAATCAAAGCCGGTACAATGCATGCCCAGCTCGTAGTTGATGGTAATGTTGTAGTCGTTCTTCGGCCGGGTCGGATCGGCAAGGGCCGCACCGGTCAAACACAAGACAGCCCCAAAAAGATGAAAACGAACCATCTTTCCCTCCTTCTCAAGGATTCAAAGCCCTCTGGTTTTCCCGGCGCGGTGATCTAGCCTTACTTTTTCAGGCTTTGGTAATAAGCAGCGACGTTTTCGAGATCGGCGTCCGAAAGCGCTTCGACCATGGACTTCATGATCGGGTTGTTGCGGCTGCCGTCTTTGTAAGCTTTCATCGCTGCAATTAGGTACTGGGCGTTCTGACCGGCCAGATTGGGATACGCCGGATTGGTGGCGATCCCATCCTGCCCATGGCAGCCGGCGCAGACTGCGGTTTTGGCTTTACCGGCTTCGGGATCTGCCGCCCAGAGGGGGAAGCTTAAGGCGAGCAAGGCTAACAGCCAATGCCTCATAAGACACCTCCATTTTTGTTTGGTGGGAAAGTGCTATATAGCACACGATGGTGAAATTTAATTTTAGACGAACGGGTCAGCGCCCGTCCAGAGCCTGCGCTTAAGTGCTTAGGTGGATTAAAACGGAACCTAATCGAAAATGGGCGTTGTGTCTAAAATTCCCTTAGCTCTGACTGCTATTCGGGGAGTTCTTGCGTTAGTGCTGGTGGTACTTGCCATCGGCTGGCCAGCGCACGCTGCCTTCGGCGTCTGCCTGACTGTGGGTTTTCTCTCCGATGTGTTCGACGGGGTCATCGCGCGTAAGCTCGGCATCGCAACGGTCAATCTCCGGCGGCTCGACAGCGCTACTGACACCCTCTTCTACGTTGCTGCGGCTTTTGCCGCCTGGTATCTCTACCCGCAAGTAATCGCGGAACATTGGGTCGCACTGACGATTCTCGAAGCGCTCGAGTTGAGTCGGTACGCCTTGGATATCGCCAAGTTCCGGCGCGAAGCCAGTTATCACATGTGGTCCGCAAAGGCATGGGGATTGGTTCTTTTTACCGCCTTTTTCGGGTTGCTTGCGCTTGGTTGCACCGGCGCTTGGGTAGCAGCGCCGATCTATGTGGGGATTATTTCCGATCTCGAAGGTCTGGCCGTCTCCTTGGTCCTTCCAGAGTGGCGGGCGGATGTACCTTCGATCTTTCACGCCGTCAAGCTCCGTAAGCACGTAAAAAAAAGGCGGCAAGCGCCGCCTAGGGAAGGACCCCGCAAAGAGGAGGTGTCGCACTAAGACAAGCCAAAGCGCAGCACGGGTTTAATTTAACTTTGCTCTTGCTTTAGCTGCACTGCACAAACAAGCCCGCTGCCACCAGTGGTCGCGCATTTTGGCCAACGCCCCTTGCCAGGGACCAAAGACCTCGCCATACCCCTCAAGCAGAAGTTCCAGGTGCTGGGCAACTTTCCCGGCCAATCGAGGACAAGGTCGCAAGTTGTAAAAGCTCATCAGGTGAAAGGTCACGGCAATGAGATTGGGAAAGTCGGAATCCAAGTTTTTCATCGGCGCGCTCCTTTTAAGCTTTCAAGGCAGCTTTGCAGCAAAGCTTGCCTGACTTGAAGATGGCTGGCGCGGTCCAAGCAGCGGAACTCGACGGCGTGCAGGTGGCCTTGCGCCAGAAGGCGCACTAAGACCCGCGCCGAAAATTCCAGCCGCACGGGAGCCTCGCCTAAAGCGGCAGGCTGGTTCTGGGTAAGGACGGCTGCAACAGACATGACACCACTCCATAAGGTTGATCAGATTCAAATGATAATTATTATCATTTGAATGTCAACCCATTTAAGGTGGAAGAATCCGGTAGGTGGTCACCATCCCCGCGTCGATGTGGTCGGAGACGTGGCAATGGAACAGCCATTCGCCGGGATTGTCGGCCAGCATGTCGACAGTTACCATCTGCGCCGGCAACAGCGCGATCACGTCGGTGCGCACCGGGCCAAAAGGCAACCTGCCCAAGGGCGCTCCCAATTGGAGTGTTTTGCCGTGCCAGTGGGAAGTGTGGAGATCCACCTCGTTGCCCATTCCCAAAACGTGCCAGCGCACCTTGGCGCCGTAAGGGAAGACCAGCCCTTTAAGGTTGCCGAAGATATAGCCGTTGATGCTGTGCATCAGACCGGCTTCTTCGCCTTGCAGCAGATCAAACACGAAAAAAGCAGTCACGACTTCCAAATCCACGTCTTTTGGGGTGCCATCCGGCTTGGCTTACCCTTGCCGAGTAACGACGATCGGCCCCAAAAGCCCCGCGTTGACGTCGGTCGGCTCGTGGAGATGGGAGTGGTACCACCAGACTTTGGAACTCGGCTCGCTGAGCGTCGGTCCGCTTTCCCCATCCGCGAACCAGACATAATCGAAACACGCCCCCGGCAAAACCGCCGCCCCGCGCCCGGGACCCTCGCCCGAGTTGACGCCGGCGTAATGCGCGCCTTCGTGCTCCTTGGTATAGCGCAAACCGTGTGGATGCAGGCCGACCGGCCGGCGAGTACGGTTGCACAGCCGAACTTGGAGTTCATCGCCCACCTCAGCGCGCAGGATCGGCCCCAAAATTCCGAGCCACTCGGGCTGCGCCACTTTTTGCGTGTAACTTTCGTCGCTGTACTGGATAAAGCGTATGACCGGGAAAACATGGCTTTCAGCCCAAGGTTCTGGCAGTGCGCAAGGTTCAGGCTCAGGATAACAGTGCACCAGATTCTGGCCGGAGGGGGCAAAATCCCACAGCCCCTCTTCCGCCGCCAGATAGTATTGGCGCACCCTAGCGTAGGCCAGAAGCGGCAACAAACAGCAAAACAATAACACGGCACGCAGAAACGACATGGTTTGAACTCCTGATGGCTTAAGTTGCGATCGGAGTAAATATTAAGACAAATAATAATTATTATCAAAAGTGGATTTTTGCTCTCCGAAGGTGGTGAATTTCCCCCACTTGACTCCCAAGTTCTACAAAAAACAAGGATTTTCAAACGGTTAAAACATGGCACAAAGTTTGTATAGTCTTAGGCAACTACAACAATCTCAAGGTCAAGGTACAAACCATGCCCCCATCCCAAACGCTTGCGCTTGGCGAGACAACGAGCCTCAAAGCGAGCTGGCGCTACGACCTTTTAGCCGGCTTTCAGGTATTTCTCATCGCCCTGCCCCTGTGCCTAGGCATTGCCATGGCCTCCCGCTTTCCCCCCATGGCGGGGATCCTCGCCGCCATGGTGGGGGGTCTTTTAGTCTCGCGCATCAACGGCTCGCACGTGACCATCTCGGGCCCGGCGGCCGGCTTAATCGTCGTGACTTTAAGCGCAGTGGAGAGCTTGGGCGGGGGCGATGCGCTTGCCGGTTATCATCGGGCGCTGGCGGCGATCGTCTGTGCTGGGCTCTTGCAGGTGCTCCTTGGGCTTGGGAAAGCCGGCCGCTTTGTCGCCCTGGTTCCGGCGTCGGTGGTGCACGGGATGCTGGCGGCGATCGGCGTCATCATCATGATCAAGCAAAGCTACGTCTTGATCGATGTCCAGCCCCAGGGTGAGCTGCTCGAAAACCTTTTGGCCCTGCCGCAAAGCCTGATGCACGCCAACCCTGAGATCACCGCCATCGGGTTGGTCGGTCTTGCGATTTTGATCCTGTGGGAAGCCCTGAAACCCCGCTTCAAGCTCTGCCAGTGGGTCCCCGCCCCCATCGTGGTGGTGGTGGCGGGATGGCTGCTTGGGCTGTACTTCGATCTGGAACACTCCCACAAGTATTCCTGGCATTCCACCTTCTTCGAGGTAGGGCCCAACGAACTTTTGCCCGTCCCCCAACGCTTTTGGGACGGCTTTGCGTTGCCGGATTTTTCCCAAATTGGCACCCTGAAATTTTGGCTGGCCGCTTTAAGCATCTGCCTCGTATCGAGCTTAGAGACGCTGCTTTCCGCGGCGGCCGTAGACAAGCTCGATCCCTTCCAGCGCCAAAGCGATTTGAACCGCGACGTGACCGCTTTGGGTATCGGCACCGCGGTCTCCGGCGCCATCGGGGGCTTGCCGATGATTTCCGAGATCGTCCGCTCCACCGCCAACATCAATTTTGGCGCCCGAACCCAGTGGTCCAACTTCTTCCACGGCCTGTTTTTGCTCGTCTTCGTCGCCTTGTTTCCCGGCCTCATCCACGAGATCCCCAAGGCGGCGCTCGCTTCGCTGTTGGTCTTCGTCGGCTTCAAGCTCGCCTCGCCCAAGGAGTTCTACAAGACCTGGGAGATCGGCAAGGAGCAGCTGTTTTTGTTCGTGTTCACGATTCTGGCGGTGCTGGCGACCGATCTTCTGATCGGAGTGGGACTTGGCATCGGCGCCAAAGCGATCTTGCACCTCCTGCGCGGGGTCTCCCCCAAGGAACTGTTCAAGATCGCTTATAAGATCGAGCCAATCGACCCCGACGCGTTCCGCGTGACGATCGAAGGGGCGGCGGTGTTTTCCAATTTTCTGGCCCTAAAGTCGGAATTGACCGAGCTGCCTAAAGGCAAAACCCTAATTTTCGATTTCACCGACACCTCCTTCATCGACCACACGGTGATGGAGTTCCTACACGAGTTCTGCCACGACTACGCGCGCAGCGGCGGGCGCTGCGAGCTGTCCGGCTTAGAGTCGCACGAGCCGGCCTCCGGCCACCCTCTGGCGGCGCGTCGCAGACGGCCGCCTGAACACCTGCTCAAGCTGTTTCTCCAAGTTTGCCACAGAAACGGCGAAGTGTTAATCTGCCTCAAAGGCGCACAAGTCATGCGCCTGCTCGAGGAGGCTTTGCAAAACGCGCTGGCAGAGCTGCCGCCTAAAGCCCGTCTCACCTTCGACTTAAGCCAAGCGGATCTTCCAGAGCGGTTTTTGACCGCCGTCGAGCGCTTCTGCCGGGAACGCGAACGTGCCGGCGCGTACTGTCAGATCAAACGCACCTAAACGAGGAGCCTCATGGAACGCTTCATTTGCATCCGCGAAAAAGACGATGCCGTTTACGTCACGCTGCAGGGGGGGCGCGCCTTAAGCGCCCGGAAAGGCTCGCTTTTAGCCAACCTACAGGCGCTTCTTACGGCGGGCAAACCGCTCGTCATCGACGTGCAAGATGCCTGGTGGTTGGCCGACGATCTTGAGCGCGAGATCGACCGGCTCTTCTACCAATGCACGGAGATCGGCTTGAGCTGCAAGGTCCTCAGGAGGCAGCGATGAGGCCGGTCTTGGAATTTTTGCCAAACTCCCGACTCGTCTACGCAGGCCTGCGGCTTGGTTTTGAACGCGCGCGCCAACATCCAAGATTTCTAGCTTTTGCCTTGGGTCTCTTGGGGCTGGCTGGGGTATCCTTCCTGGTGTTTGGCCGCGAGGCAGCTTTGCCTTGGTGCCTGGTTTCGGCCGCTTTGGCTTTAACTTCAGGAATCTCAGGCGTAGGCGCCGACCGTCACCCCAAAGCGCTAGCGCAACTGTGCTTCCCGCTCCTTTTGGGGTCTGGGATCGCCGGTCTGTGCGGGGGATTGGCCGCTGCTTTGGGGCAAGTCGCCCAGGACCTGAGCTTGCCTTTGGGGCTGCCTTGGCTGGCTTGGCACCTGCATCTGGATGGCCTTTCGGGATTTTTCTTCGTCGTCGTCAGCGCGGTGCTGATCGCCGTCGCCTTGTTTGGCCCTCAGTACGTGCGCGAGTACGAGCACGGTCCGTATTCTTTGGCGCTTCTGGCGCTGACCACCGGCCTGTTCGTGGCGGGAATGCAGCTCGTCTTGCTGGCGGCGGATGCGTTTTTCTTCATGATCTCCTGGGAGTTGATGTCGGTGGCGAGTTATTTTTTGGTCGCCTACACCCACGAAAAAGCCGAAAACCGCCACGCCGCCTTCCTTTATCTATTGATGGCCGAGGTGGGGGCTTTGCTGATCATCTTGGCCTTCGGCGTGCTGGTCGGCTTCGCTGAAGGCTTTGGTTTTGATCAAATGCATAGCGCGAAGCTTTCGCCCCTGTGGGCGAGCATCGCGTTCGCCTTGGCGCTTTTGGGGTTTGGCATGAAGGCGGGGATCGTGCCCTTGCACGCCTGGCTGCCCGAGGCCCACCCGGTCGCCCCCTCCCACATCTCGGCCCTGATGAGCGGGGTGATGCTCAAAGTGGCGGTGTACGGCTTTACCCGCTTCACCTTCGATCTGCTTGGGACGGAACATTTCCACTGGGGCTGGGGCGTGGTGGTGCTGGCGGCCGGGGCCGCTTCGGCCGTGCTCGGGGTGCTGTACGCCTTGATGCAGCATAATTTAAAGCGACTTCTCGCCTACCACTCGGTGGAAAACCTCGGCATCATCTTCATGGGCCTTGGGCTTTCCTTGCTGTTTTACGCCAACGGCAAACCCGCCCTCGGCGCCCTGGGCCTGGTCGCCGCCCTCTATCACACCTTAAACCACGCCCTGTTCAAAAGCCTGTTGTTTCTGGGGGCGGGCGCCATCCTGCAGCGCGCCCACGAAAGCGACTTGGAACGCATGGGGGGCTTGATCTCGCGCATGCCGGTAACCGCGGTGCTGTTCCTGATCGGGTGCCTGAGCATCTCGGCGCTGCCGCCGTTCAACGGCTTTGTCTCGGAGTGGCTGACCTATCAGGCCGCCTTGCAAGTCTCGGCTCTGGACAGCGGGGTGCTGCGCAGCTTCGTGCCGGTGACGGCAGCGCTGCTGGCCTTGACCGGAGGGCTTGCGGCGGCGTGCTTTGCCAAGGTGTTCGGGGTGGCGTTTTTGGGCGTGCCGCGCAGCCATCACGTCCAGCGGGCGAGGCGGCTGGAGTCGGTCGGCGCCCTCGCCGGCATGAGCTGGCTGGCCCTGTGGTGTTTGCTGCTCGGGGTGTTGCCGACCCCGCTGGTGCGGCTTTTGGAGGGGGTCAGCGCGCAGCTGACCGGCTTTGGTCTGCCCGAAAGCGCGAGCCGCGGCTGGCTGTGGCTGTTTCCGGTGGCGCCCAAAACGGCCTCGTATGCGGCCTTGGCGGTGTTTCTCGCGCTTTCTTTGGCGTGGATTTTAGCTTTCTACTTCCTCTACCGCAGAGGCCACCCAAACACGCGCTCGGCTTATCCTTGGGACTGCGGGTTTGGCGAGCTTTCCCCCCGCATGCAGTATTCGGCGACCGCCTTCGCCATGCCGTTTAGGCGCGTTTTTGCCGATGCCTTCGTCGTCCACGAGGCAATCGAACCCGGCTTGCGCTACCGCCTCCACGTGGGCGATCGCCTGTGGGGGATGTTCTATGAACCGATCATTAAAGCCTTGCGCTTTAGCGTGCGCCACATCGGGCGCCTGCAGACGGGCAACCTCCGGGTGTATCTGGGGTATTCCTTCTTCACCTTGGTCTTTTTGTTGTGGGTGATCAGCTGATGGCCTGGCTTTTGAATCTTTTGCAAATCCTCCTCTTTATGGCCGCCGCGCCGCTTTTCGCCGGCTGGATCAAACAGCTCAAGTGCTGGTCGCAAAACCGCCGCGCGCCTTCCCTCCTCCAGCCTTATTTTGCTCTTTACAAGCTGTTCGGCAAAGAGACGGTGGTCGCCGAGCGCGCCTCTTGGGTCTTTCGCACCGCCCCCTATCTCATCTTCGCGGTGGCGGTCTTGGCCTGCGCCATCGTTCCGCTCGTCTCGGTGCACCTACCCACCAGCGCGCTAGCGGATGTGATCGTGCTGGTGGGTTTCCTTGGCCTGGCCCGCTTCTTCCAGGCCTTGGCCGGATTGGACATCGGCACGGCGTTCGGCGGCATGGGGTCGTCGCGCGAGATGCTGATCGCCTCCATGGCCGAACCGGCCATGCTGATGGTGGTGTTCACCTTGGCGGTGTCCGTAGGAACGACCAATCTGGCGGCCGCCATCGAAACTCTGCTCCACCAACCGATCATGGTGCGCCCTTCCTTCGTGTTTGCCGCCTTAGCCTTGGCCTTGGTGGCGGTGGCCGAAACCGGACGCATCCCGGTAGACAACCCGGCCACCCACCTGGAGCTGACCATGGTCCACGAGGCCATGATCTTGGAGTACAGCGGCCACCACCTGGCGCTGATCGAATGGTCGGCGCAGATCCGCACGCTGCTCTACGCCGTGCTGCTTGCCAACGTGTTCTTCCCTTGGGGCTTGGCCGAGCATTTTAGCCTGGAGGCGCTAGGGATAGGCGTGGCGGCGATCGCCCTAAAGCTCATGGCGCTCTCAAGTATCTTGGTCCTCGCCGAGATCCTGCTGGCCAAGATGCGCCTGTTCCGCTATCCCCAGTTCCTAGGCTTTGCCTACCTGTTGGCGCTGCTCGGTATGCTCATCCACGTGATTTTGGAGGTCGGCTGATGCAAACCCTCACTTCCCTGTACGGCCAGGCGGTGTTTCTGCTGGCCGCGCTGGTGCTTTTTACCTCGTTTATGATGCTGGCGCAAACGCGCCTGCGCTCGCTCGTCAATCTGTTCGCCCTGCAGGGACTGCTGCTGTCTTTGACGACGGCCCTGGTGGCGATCGTTGAAAACTTGCCCCATCTTTGGGTCTCGGCCGCGCTCACCTTGCTTCTCAAAGCGCTGCTGATCCCGGGTCTGCTCCATTACTTCATCCTGCGCCTGAAGCTGCATCGGACGGAGGATGCGCCATCGCGGCCGCTCGGCTTGCTTTTAGGGGCCGCCTCGCTGGTGGTATTTAGCTATTACATCATCCTGCCGGTGGCGCAGCTCTCCCTGCTTGCTACCCGCAACCTCATCGCCGCAAGCTGCGCCTCCTTCCTCCTCGGGATGCTGCTGATGATCTCCCACCGCCAAGCGGTCAACCAGGTGGTGGGCTTCATGGCGATGGAGAACGCGTTGTTCTTCCTCGCGGTGGTTTCGACTTATGGCATGCCGCTGGTGGTGGAGCTGGGGGTCGCCTTCGACGTGATGGTGGCGGCAGTGATCTTCGGCGTGTTCTTCTTCCAGATTAAAGAAAGCATCGACTCGCTGGACGTGGACGCCTTAAGCCGCCTGACCGAAAGCAGCGCCGAGGTCGCTCCTCAAGGAGAGACGGAATGACCGCCCTGTACCTGATCCTGGCGATCCCCTTCGTCGGCCTTGGGCTGCTTGCAGTGTTCGGCGATCGCCCCTTCGCCCCGCGCCTGAACAACCTCCTCAACGCTTTGGCGTTTGCCCTGTCGGTGGTGTTGGCCGGGATCGTGCTCCAAGGCGGCACCCTGATTTCGCCCAACCGCTTCTTTCTGGTCGACAGCTTCAACGTTTACCTGATCGCCCTCACCGCGCTCGTCGGCTTGACCACGGCCGTCTTCTCCGGCCCGTACATGGAGCACGAACGCCAAAAGGGGCGTGTGACTTCGCGCCGCCTTAGGTTGTACTACGCCATGTACCAAGGCTTCATGCTCGCCATGTACCTGATCCTGGTGAGCAACAACCTGGGTCTTTTGTGGGTGGCGATGGAAGGCGCAACCCTGGCCACGGTGCTTCTGGTGAGCTTGTATCGTACCCCCGAGAGCGTGGAGGCGGCGTGGAAATATTTCATCCTCTGCGGGGTCGGCATCGCCCAGGCCCTGTTCGGCACCATCCTCCTGTATTTCGCCGCCGCCCAGGTGCTCGGGACCGGCAGCGACGCGCTCACCTGGACCACCCTCTACGTCCACGGCGCCCAGCTCAACCCGACCGTGCTCAAGATCGCCTTCGTCTTCCTGCTCGTCGGCTACGGCACCAAAGTGGGTCTGGTGCCTATGCACAGCTGGCTGCCGGATGCCCACTCGGAAGGCCCCACCCCCATGTCGGCGATCCTCTCCGGCCTGCTCTTGAACGACGCCCTGTACGCGGTGGTGCGCTGCAAAATGATCGTGGACCAGGCCGTCCCCGGCAACCTGCCAGGCTACCTAATGATGGGGTTTGGCCTGGCCTCGTTCTTGGTCGCGGCCTTGTTCCTGCATCGCCAGCGCGACATCAAACGCCTGTTCAGCTACTCCTCGATCGAGCACATGGGCACCATGACCTTTGCCTTCGGCATCGGCACCCCGTCTTCCACCTTCGCCGCCCTGATGCACATGACCGTGCACTCCTTGACCAAGTCGGCGATCTTCGTCACCGTCGGCCACGCTTCCCAGATCGCCGGCACCCAGGAGATGGCCAAAATCCGCGGCCTCATCGCCACCCAGCCGCAAGTCGGCTGGGGGCTTTTGGTCGGCGCGCTGGCGATCTGCGGGTTTCCGCCGTTTGGCGTGTTTGTGAGCGAGTTTTTGGTCCTCACCGCCACCATGCAGACCCACCCTTGGCTGACTTTGCCCCTGCTGTTGGGGCTTGGGATCGCCTTTGCCGGGATCTTCCGCCAGCTCCACCCCATCGTCTTCGGCAAACGCCCAGAGAATCAAGCCCCTGTCTCGGCCAACATGTTCCCGGTGTTCGTCCACCTGGCCCTGGTGCTGTGGCTGGGGATCGCGCTCCCGGAAGCGCTGGCCAACTGGTTCGAGCAAGCCGCCCAACTGATCAGCGGAGGAATGCCCAAATGAAAGAACTCCACTCCGCCTTGGAAACAGCCGGCGTCTCGGTGAGGATGCAGCCGCCTTTGCCGCCGGCCGAAGTTTGGTCCATCCCTAAGGACGGCTGGGGACAGGCCGCCCAAATAGCCAAATCCCGCCAATGGCGCTGGAGCGCCGGCTGGGGCGAAGAACTCGGCGCAAGCTTCCGCATCAACGCGCTGCTCGCTCGAACTGGGCAATACCTGCTGCTGCGTACCGAGGTCCCCAAAGACGCCCCAACCCTCCCCTCGCAGGCGCCTTACTACCCCGCCGCCGACCGCCCCGAGCGCCACACGCGCGACCTGTTGGGAATCGCCTTCGAGGGCGGCGACGACCGCCGCTGGATCCGGCACCAGGCGTGGGAAGAAAGCGCCTTCCCCTTGCGCGCCGGCTTTCCCCTAGGCGGCTTTCCTCTACCGCAGACCCCGCCGGATGCCGATTATCCGTTCGCGCAGGCGCACGGGGCGGGGGTCTACGAGATTCCGGTCGGCCCGGTGCACGCCGGCATCATCGAACCGGGGCACTTTCGCTTTCAAGCGGTGGGCGAGACCGTCTTGCGCCTGGAAGAGCGCTTGGGTTATGTCCACAAGGGCATAGAAAAGCTGGCGGTCGGGCGCCCGATGGCGGCTTTGGCGCGCCTGGCCGGCCGCGTCTCGGGCGATACGACGGTGGGCCACGCTTGGGCGGCGTGCCTAGCCATGGAGCGCGCTTTGGGGATGGAAGCTCCGGCGCGCGCTGCGTATCTTCGCGCGGTCTGCGCCGAGCGCGAGCGCATCGCCAATCACCTTTGGGACATGGCGGCGATCTTGAACGATATCGCCTTTACTTTCGGCTATTACCAGTTCGGCCGCCTGCGCGAAGAGGTGCTGCGCACCAACCGGGCGCTGTTCGGCCACCGCTTGCTGATGGATGCGGTCGTCCCCGGCGGGGTGGCAGTTGACCTCGACGCCCAAGGTATTTCGCGCTTGCGGCGGGAAATCGCAAGGCTCAGGCGCGAGCTCGACGAACTGCTTCCCATCGTCGACCGCAACGCCTCGGTCGGCGATCGCCTCTACGGCACCGGCCGGCTGAGCGTGGAAGACGCCGCCGACCTAGGTTGCGTGGGCTACGTGGGGCTTGCCTCAGGCCAAGACTTGGACGTGCGCCGCGACTGCCCCTATCCTCCTTACGACCGGCTGAAAGTGCGCGTGCCGGTGGAGGAAGGGTGCGATGTGGGAGCGCGCTTTTGGGTGCGCTACAAAGAACTGCGCATCGCCCTAAGGCTGCTTGAGACGCTGCTGGAACGCTTGCCGGACGGTCCGGTGCGCGTCGCGCTGCCGGTGCCTGAAGAAGGCGCAGAGGGTTTGGGGATCGTCGAGGGCTGGCGCGGGGAGATCGTCGCTTACGTGCGCTTTGGGGCCGAAGGCCAAATCGCGCGCTTTTTCCCCCGCGATCCGAGCTGGCTCAACTGGCCGGCCCTGGAGCGCTTGATCCTGGACAACATCGTCCCGGACTTTCCGGTGTGCAACAAATCGGTCAACGGTTCTTACTCGGGAGTGGACCTGTAATGTGGCGCCAATATCTTAAGATTTTGAAGACCGGCCTGGCTACCGAATCGCTGCGCAAGCTCGCGCGCGACCCTGAAGTCGAGCGCCTGGGCGCCGAGGTCAAGCGCGAGATCGCAAAGCGCTTTGCCAAGAGCCTGGCGATCCGTGAGGTGGATGCCGGCTCGTGCAACGGCTGCGAGCTCGAAATCCACGCGCTCAACAACGTCTACTACGACATCGAACGCTTCGGCGTGCATTTTGTCGCCTCCCCGCGCCACGCCGACATTTTATTGGTGACCGGGCCGGTCTCGCGCCACATGGAGGCAGCCTTGCGCCGCACTTACGAGGCGACCCCGCACCCAAAGTGGGTCATCGCGTGCGGCGATTGCGCGGTGTGCGGCGGCGAGTTCGGGGTGTCCTACGCCAGCTGCGGCGCGGTGGAGAACGTGATCCCGGTGGACGTCAAAATCCCCGGCTGCCCGCCCACCCCGGCCCAACTTTTAGCGGGGATTCTCCAAGCCATGCGCCGATTTTAAAAGAGGAAACATGTCTATTGTAAGGCTTGCCTTGCTGGGTTTTGGGCTACTCGCCCTGCAACCGGCCTTGGCTACCCAGACCGACGCAGACTTTCAGACCTGGGCGCAGTTTATCGCCCAAGGACCCTGGCGAAACCAAAACCCTTGGCTTTGGTATCTGGAGCTGCAAGGCCGCTTTAACCATCACTCCTCCGACTTCGCCCGCGGCTTCGTGCGCCCGGCGGTAGGCTATGCCTTAAACCCCAACTGGAGCGTGTGGCTGGGCTACGCCTATGTGCCGTTCAAAAGCGCTATCGATTCCAACCTGAGTACGATTCACGAGCACCGGGTGTTCGAGCAAGTGATCTTCAGCCATCCCATCCTAGACGGCAACTTCACCTCACGCACCCGCCTAGAGCAAAGGTTTTTAAACACCACCGCCGACAAGAGTTGGCGCCTCAGGCAGATGCTGAGATTAACCCATCCCTTGCGCCCGGGATCCAAATGGGCAGGGGTCTTTTGGGATGAAGTCTTTATCAGCTTGAACACCACCGATTGGAGTCAAATCACCGCCAATTGGGGTGCCCAGTCTGGCCTGAACGCCAACCGCGGTTTTTTAGGGCTGGCATACAACTTTACCCCCAAATCCTGGGTCGAATTCGGCTATCTTAACCAATACACCCCTGCCGATCAGTTCGGCGGTCGAAGACCCAAATCCCAGGTGATCCATGCGCCTATGCTCAGCGTCAACCTCAGGTTCTAAGGAGTCCGGAGGCAAAAAACTCGCCCCGAGCTCTTTCTATCGCCCTTTGCTGCTGACCGGGATTGTGCTATGTGCCTTGCTGTTGGCCGTCTTGCTCGCGTTCGTGTACTTGAGCTGGCGCAATCTGGAACGGATCCATCACATCCGCCAGGTCATCGGCGAATTGGACCAATTGCAGACCTTACAGCTGCAATTTCAAAAAGCCCTAGATCGGCCGGGCCAGAGCGATCTTTACGCGTTGCAGAACCAATTGGCGCAAACGCCAATCGCCAAGCACAGCCAAGCGATTTTTACGCTCTTGGCGCAAAATCGCCTCTATGAAGCCCAGCGGCGCTTGCAAGGCCTGCTAAAGCGGCAAGCCAACAGCACGACCAACCTGTTGACCCAAGTCGTAGAAGACATCCAAATCGAACTGGAGGGCGGCCTTGCCGCAACGGTCGCGCTTTTGATTTTGCTGATTTTAGGGGGAATTTTGGCCAGACACTGGCTGCTGGTACCGCTGACGCGGATGAACGAGCTCTTTTTGCGCCTGGCCGAAGGGCACTTCGAACCCATCGCCCATCAGAACCTCGCGCCTCCCTGGAATACGCTGATCGCCAATTACAACCATATGGTCCAGCGCCTTGGCGAGTTAGAAGCGGCGCACCGCGCCCGCGCCCGTTCCTTGGAGGACCAAGTGCGGGCGGCAGCGCGTACTCTCCTCGCCCAGAGCCAGGACTTGGCCCGCGCCGAACGCCTGGCGGCTTTAGGAGAGTTGGCCGCAGGACTCGCCCATGAACTGCGCAATCCGCTGGCTGGAATCCAGGTGGCGCTCTGCAACCTGCGCGCCGAATGCTCCGATCCTGCCGTAAGCTCGCGCTTTGACCTGATCCTGGCCGAACTGGAACGCCTAAACCGCCATCTCAACCACCTCTTAGACCAAGCCCGCCATCAGCCCGAACCCTTGCAGGAGGTCGATCTGGACCGGACCGTGCGCGAAGTTCTGGAGCTGATGCGTTATCAGCTGCCGGAAGGCATCCGCCTGCATTACCAAGCCCGAGGCGAAACCCGGGTCTGGCTGCCCGAGATTGGGCTGCGCCAAGCGCTCATCAATCTGGTCCTCAACGCCGCCCAGGCCTTGGGTCAGAAAGGCAACATTTGGATCGAGGTCCACCAGGCCGCCGACAACCGCTTGATCGTCCGGGTGCGCGACGACGGCTGCGGTTTCCCGGAAGAGGTGTTGACCCGCGGCATCCGCCCGTTCGCCAGCGGCAAAGACGGCGGCACGGGACTTGGGCTGCTTATGGTCAAACGCTTTGTCACGAGCCTCGACGGCCGCCTTCACCTTGGTCAGAACTCACCGCACGGTGCCTGCGTCACCCTGGAGATTCCATGCAAACCGCCCTCTTGATCATCGAAGACGAACCCCTATTGGGTGAGGAGTTGGCCCACCACTGCCGCAAGCTGGGTTTCGACGTCACCCTCGCGCGCACTTTGCAGGAAACCTGCACGTTCCTAGATCAGGGGCTAGAACCTGCGGTAGTGCTCTCCGACATGAGCCTGCCGGACGGCAACGCCCTGGATTTCTTTGAAAGCCGCGGCGGCAGACAGCCGGGCAGCGAGTGGATCTTTCTGACCGGCTATGGGACGGTGGCCGATTCGGTCCGGGCGTTGCGCCTGGGCGCTTATGAGTTTCTGGAGAAACCTTGCGACCTAGGACGCCTGCAACTGGTGCTCGAGAGCGCCGTGCGTTCAGCGCTGGCGCAAAAGCGTTTGGCTTTCGAGGCGGCTCAAGGGCAGGCGCGCTACACCCCGCAAAGCTTTCTCGGCAGCAGCCCGGCCGTGGAGGAGTTGCGCCGGCTGTTGCAGAAGCTCGCCGGCCTTCCCTTCTCCGCCTTGGTGCTGCAGGGGGAGACCGGCACCGGCAAAGGCTTGGCCGCGCGCATCCTGCACTACAGCGGCAGGCGCCGCCAAGGGCCGTGGGTGGAACTCAACTGCGCGGCGCTGCCGCGCGACTTGGTCGAAGCCGAGCTGTTCGGCTACGAACCTGGGGCTTTCACCGGGGCCAAAGGGCGCCACTTGGGGCTGCTGGAGCAAGCCAACGGCGGCACCCTGTTCTTAGACGAGATCGGGGAGCTGGATCTGGCGATCCAGGCCAAGCTGCTCAAGGCGGTGGAAGACAAACGCATTCGCCGGTTGGGGGGCGAGCGCGAAATCCAGGTGGACGTGCAGATCATCGCCGCCACCGGCCGAGATTTGTTGCAAGAGGTTAAGGCCGGAAGATTCCGCGAGGACCTCTACCACCGCCTGAGCGTGTTCCAGGTCACTTTGCCGCCCTTGCGCGAGCGCAAAGAAGATTTAAAAAGCCTGGTGCCCGCTTTGATCGCCGAATTCAACGCGCGCGCCGGCAAAAAGGTCAAAATCATCCCCGACTCCGTCTGGCGAGCCTTGTACCGCTACCACTGGCCGGGCAACGTGCGAGAACTGCGCAACGTGGTCGAGCGCTGCGTGCTGCTCGCCGAAAACGAAGTCTTCCCTTTGCAATGGCTCAACCTGCCGGGCGTGGCAACGGCCCCGGCAAACGACCTTGCGATCCATCTGCCTTTAGACGGCAGCCTCTCGCTCGATGAGATGGAATGCAAAATCCTCACCGCTGCGCTTTCCCGCACTTCCGGCAACGTCGCCGCCGCCGCCCGCCTGCTTAAAATCAGCCGTGAGACTTTGCGCTACCGCATGCAAAAATACGGCTTGACCGGCGCCTCGTAACGGCCACTTATTGTCTTTTCAACAGAATCAGCTAATAATCTTGCAAAAAACCGCCGCGAAACTGCGTGAACGCAATCTTGGGGATTTGGCTCGCTTGGTGCGTGCTGCTTTGGGGGGAGGCTGTTGGCGCCGAGCCCGACGCGGCCTGGACGCTCGATAAGGTGATCGCCGAAGTGATCGCGCGCAATCCCGAGCTGAGCGCAGGAGCTGCGCGTATCGCCCAAGCCCAGACCAAACTGGAAGAAGTAAACGCGGCTTTCTTTCCGCGGGTGACCGCCGGCGTCGCCTACACCCATACCAACGACCCTTCCCGCGCCTTCGGTTTCATCGTCGCCCAACGCCGCTTTGACTTTGGCATGGACATCAACCGCCCCGGCTTCGTCGAGGACTTCCGTCCTGAAGTCGGGGCCACCTGGTCGCTGTTTCGCGGCGGCCGGGATTGGTACGCGCGGCAAGCGGCCGAACTGGGAATAGAGGTTGCGCGCCTACACCAGGCCGAGCTGCAAAACCGCCTGGCCACCGCTGCCAGCCAAGCCTTTTATGCCCTGCTCGAGGCGCCGCGGCGGATCGCGGTGGCGAATAAAACCTTGGTCACCGTGACTCGGGAACTGGAGCGGATGCGCGTCCGCCAGCGGGAAGGAACCGCGCTCAAATCTGACGTGCTGTCTTTAGAGGTGCGCCTGGCCGAGGCGCAGGCGGCAAAGATCCGCGCCGAAAACGCCCAGGCCGCCGCCCGTTCGGCCCTAGCTACTCTGCTGGCCCTGCCGGCCGAAAGCGTGATCGATATCCGGGAAGACTCACCCAAGCTGCCAGCCAGCGCCGGCGCCATCGAAGACTGGCTACGCCAGGCGTTGGCGCGGCGCCCCGAGTGGCTGGCAGCGCAAAAACAAATCGCCGCGCGCGAGAAAGAGCTCAAAGCGGCCATGGGAGAACGCTGGCCGCAGGTCGATGCTTTTACCGTCTACGGCCTAAATAGCCCCACTCCGCGCCTGGCCACCTCGCGCGACAACTGGACCGTAGGCGTACAGGCGAAGATCGACCTGTTTTCCGGCGGCCTGTTGAGCGCGCGCATCCGTGAGGCCAGACAGCGGCTGGAGGAAGCCAAGGCAACCGCCGAACACACCCGCCTGGCGGTGGAACACGAGGTCCGAAGCGCCTGGTTGAACCTGCGCGAGGCTTTAGCCCAGGTCGAAGTCGCCCGCAAAGCGGTCGCCTCTGCCGCCGAAGCGCTTAAGATAGTGCAAGCCCAATACCGCAGCGGCGCCGCCACCGTGACCCGGTTTCTCGAAGCCGAGACCGACCTCGCCGCCGCGCGCCTGCGCCTGATTTCTGCTCGTTTCGCCGCCCTGACGGCAAAGGCGGAACTCAAGCGCGCCAGCGGAAGCTGGTCTTTGCAGGAGGACCCACCGTGAAACCGACCGGCCAACTCGTCTTTGGCCCGCTCGCCATCTTCGGTTTGGCCATTTTGCTCGCCGGGCTGGAGGGGGCTTTTGCCACCAAGGTCCCGCCGGGAAATACCGAGGGCTTAGAGCCTGCGGCGACCGGCCCCACCGTGCCGGTTAGCGAACACCTCCTGCCGCGCAAGCTGCGCTGGCCCGCCACCATAAACGCCGCCACCGTAACCCGCATCGCCCCCAAAGTCCCCGGGCGAATCTTAGAGATCCGCGTGGAGATCGGCTCCGCCGTCGAGTCGGGACAACTGCTCGCTCGCCTCGACGACAGCGAAATCCGCGCCCGCCTGGAAGGGGCCAAGGCCGCTTTGGTCGCCGCGCAAGCGCAAGCCGAGCGCGCCGCCGCCGACGCCCGCCGGCTCCGCAATCTGTTCCGGGAGCAAGCCGCCACCGCGCAGGACCTGGACGCCGCCGTCGCCGCCGAACGCACCGCCGCCGCCCGCGTCGAACAAGCGCGCCGGCAGATCCAGGCCATCCAGTCCCAGCTTCAGGAAACCCAGCTGCGCGCCCCCTTTGCCGGCAGCGTTATCGAACGCCTCGCCGACCCAGGCGACATGGCTCTCCCTGGCCGTCCCATTTTAGTGCTCCAAAATCCCGCCCAGCTGGAAGCCAAGGTCTATATCCCCGAGCAATGCGCCATGTATCTCACGCCCGGCGCCGAGCTCAGCGTCGAAATTCCAAGCCAGAACTTGAACTTGAGCGCGCCGGTGACCGACATCGCGGGCGCCGCCGATCCTTTCACCCATACCCTTGAGGTAAAAGCCTCCCTGCCCCAAGGGCAAAAACTCCTACCCGGCGCCTTCGCCTGGGTCGAGCAACGCTGCGGCGAGGAAAGCGTGTTGTTGCTGCCCGAGGCCGCCGTTCGCCGGGTAGGGCAACTGGAGACGGTTCTCTACGTGCGCGACGCTCGCATCCAGACCCGGCTGGTGCGCACCGGCAGGCGCATCGACGGCCAGGTGGAGATCCTGGCCGGATTAAAAGCGGGCGACCGAGTCCAACTTCCCGACCCCAGGCGCTGAGATGGCGGAGGCAAAACTGGGTTTTACCGCCCGCATCGTTCAAGTCTTCATCGAATCGCGCCTGGCGCCCTTGATCCTCAGCGCCTCGCTGCTGCTCGGACTGGCGGCTTTGCTTTGGACCCCGCGCGAGGAAGAACCCCAGATCGTGGTGCCAGTCATGGACGTGCTGGTCGAGGCCCCCGGCACCTCCGTGGACGAGGTGGAGAAGCTCATAGCCACGCCCTTAGAGCACAAGCTGTGGGAGATCCCCGGGGTCGAATACGTCTATTCCCTCTCCATGCCCGGGCGGGCCATCGCTACGGTGCGCTACTACGTGGGCGAGGACCGCGAGGACAGCCTGCTCAAAACCTGGAGCAAGCTGATGTCCAACCGCGATCTCATCCCGCCGTTGGTCACCTCGTGGACGGTCAAGCCGGTGGAGATCGACGACGTTCCCATCGTCCTGGTGACTTTGTCCTCCCCCGATCCGGCCTACAGCAGCTACGAACTGCGCCGCATCGCCGAGGAACTCTTAGACAAGATCGGGCAGGTGGACAACACCGGAAAATTGTGGATCGCCGGCGGCGAGCGCCGCACCTTATCGATCTACCCCGACCCGGCCAAGCTGGCCGCTCAGCATTTGAGCTTGCTGGAACTGATCGACTCCTTGCAAAAGGCCAATTTCAACCTCCAAGCCGGCGAATTCGACCGCCTGGGCCAGCGGGTGCGGCTCGAAGCCGGTCCTTTCTGGAAGACCCTAGATCAGGCCGCCGCCACCGTCGTCGGCCAATATCAAGGCCGGCCGGTGTATCTGCGCGAGGTGGCGCGCCTGGAAGACGGACCCGCCGAGGTCGAAACCCTCACCCGCATCGGCTTTGGACCTCAGGCCAAGCGCAGCAAACACATCGCTGGCCCGCTGGCCGAACCCAACGAATCGCGCCCGGCGGTCACCCTGGCCGTACCCAAGCGCCGCGGAGCCAACGCCGTAACGGTGGCGCGCGAAGTGATCGAGAAGATCAAATCGCTGCACGGCCGCGTCATTCCCGCCCAAGTCAGCGTCACCGTCACCCGCGATTACGGCGAGACCGCCAACACCAAGGTCAACGAACTGGTGGAACACCTGTTCGTCGCCATCGCCATCGTGGTCACCGTGCTGGCCATCGCCCTCGGGGTGCGCGAGGCGTTCATCGTCGCCATCGCCGTCCCCATGACCTTGGGCGTCACGCTGTTTTGCGATTTGCTCTTTGGCTACACCATCAACCGCGTCACCCTGTTCGCCCTGGTCCTGTCGCTGGGCCTGTTGGTGGACGACCCCATCGTCGACGTGGAGAACATCTACCGGCATTTCAAGCTGCGCCGGCAGCCGCCGCTGCAGGCGGCCCTGACTGCGGTGGACGAGGTGCGCCCGCCCACCATCTACGCCACCTTCACGGTCATCGTCTCGTTCTTGCCCTTGTTCTTCATCACCGGGATGATGGGCCCCTACATGGCGCCTATGGCCTTCAACGTGCCGGTGGCGATGCTGATGTCGCTCTTGGTAGCGTTTACCGTCACCCCTTGGGCCAGTTATCACTTGCTCAAAAGCGAATACGCTAAACCCGACGAAAAGCCCTACGATCTCCACGCCAGCCTCATTTACCGCGGATATCAGAAAGTCCTAGGGCCGCTGATCGCCTCTCCGGGCCGCAGCGGGCTGTTTTTGGGCGGGGTGGCGCTTTTGTTCGTGCTCTCCTGCCTGCTGGCGGTGTTTGCGATCCCGCTCAAGCTCCTGCCTTTCGACAACAAGGACGAGCTGCAGCTGGTGATCGACCTGCCCCGCGGCGCTTCGCTGGAGGAAACCGACGCGGTGGCCCGCGATCTGGAAGACTATCTGGTCACGGTCAACGAGATCACCGATTTTACGACTTATATCGGCCAGGCCTCCCCCATCGACTTCAACGGCCTGGTACGCCATTACTATCTGCGCTCCGCCAGCCATCAGGGCGACATCCGCATCAACCTAATCCACAAACGTCAGCGCGAGCAGCAATCCCACGAGATCGCCTTGCGCATCCGACCCGACATCGAGGCCATCGCCGCCCGCCACGGCGCCAAGGTCAAGATCGTCGAAGTGCCGCCGGGGCCGCCGGTGCTCTCGACCGTGGTCGCCGAGGTCTACGGCCCGCCGGGGGTGGCTTACGACGAGCTCGCCGCCGCCACTTTAAAGGTGCGGCGCGCCTTCGACCGGCTTGCCATCTTAGTCGACGTGGACGACCTCGTGGACGAACCGCAAACCCGGCTGGAGTTTCAAGTCGATCAGGCCAAGGCGGCCTTGCACGGCATCTCCACCGCCCAGATCGCCAAGACCTTGACCGCCGCCTTGGGCGGCCTCCAAATCGGCCTGCTGCACGCCGAAAACGAGCGCCAGCCCGCCCCTGCGCTCGTCCGCCTCGAGCGGCCAATTCGGTCCCAGCCGGAGATCCTAGGCAGCTTGTGGGTCCGCGGCGGCGACGGCCAACTCGTGCCTCTAGGCGAACTGGGCCGCTTCGTGCCCACGCGCGAACCGCTCACTCGCTACCACAAGAACCTCAAGCCGGTAGGCTACGTCTTGGCCGAAATGGCCGGCCACACGCCTCTGGAGGCGGTTCTCGCCCTCACCCGGAGCTTGAAGGAAGATCCCTTGCCTGAAGGCTACGACTTCACCCTGCGCGGCGAAGGGGAATGGAAAATCACCGTGGACGTGTTTCGCGATCTGGGCCTGGCTTTCGCCGCCGCGCTGGTGATGATCTACGTGTTGCTGGTGATGCAGACCGATTCCTTAGGGATGCCTATCGTGATCATGATCGCCATCCCTTTGACCGTCATCGGCATCCTGCCCGGCTTCTGGCTGCTGAACCTGTTTCCGGAGCCGATCCGCGGCTTCCCCAACCCAGTGTTCTTCACCGCCACGGCGATGATCGGCATGATCGCGCTCGCCGGGATCGTGGTGCGCAACTCCATCATCCTGATCGATTTCACCCAGCGCCTGGTGAACCAGGGCCGGCCCTTGACCGAAGCGCTAATCGAGGCAGGCGCGGTGCGCCTTCGCCCCATCTTCCTCACCGCCGGAACCGCCATGTTCGGTTCGGTGGTCATCACCCTCGACCCGATCTTCTCGGGCCTTGCCTGGAGCTTTATCTTCGGTATCTTCGCCTCGACTTCCTTCACCCTGCTGGTGATCCCGGTGGTCTACTTTCTCCTATATCGCAAAGCTGTAAACGCCTGAGGGTTTTCACTGCCGATTTAACGCTTATTTCGGGAAACCGATGAGATCGGTGTTGACGCAAACGACCTTTCCCGTCAATGTGCTAGATGTGTAATGGAGCCTCAAAGCGTCGCCACCAACGGCTTCTTTTTGCACCCCGCCGGCGCTTCCCGTGGCCATAAAGTAAGGGTTACCCTCGGCGGTCAAAACGCTTTTTCCGTAAGTTACGAAATAATAATCTCCAGGGACGATACCACTGCTCTCGATAAAGGCGCGTAGGGCGTTGTTGTCGCTGCCTAAAAGCCCCTTGACGTCTTGCCAATCGGCCTGACGGGAAGCCGGACCGAACTCTTCCATACAGGCTTGAGTAAGATCTTCCATACAGGCTTGAGTAAGATTAGGTGCCGAGTTTCTTGCCACCGTATAACGGGCAACGGTGACGGCAAGTTGGGGGAGCCTATCTGGTCCCGCGTTAGCGACGCGGAAAACGTTTTGCTGGGGATCCCACAACATATCCGCCCAATAATTCCCGTAGCCTGGAACCGTCACATTGCGCAAGCGGATCATATTTGGGGCAACGCGCTGAACTCCAACTATAGAAAGGTCGATCTCCACCGCGAAAACTTCAGCCGTTAGCACAAACAAAGCCAAAAACAACCCTTTCTTTAGCATGGCTTATCCTCCCCTTACGTTAGGATGCCAAAAATCACGTGGCAGCAACCGTCTCTTTGGTTTTGCCTACCTGATGCTTGGCCAAAACCGCCTTGACCTCTTCGCCGCTCAAGACCTCTTTCTCGCGCAGTTCTCGAGCCAAAGCCTCCAGCGCGTCGCGGTGGCCCTCCAAAACGGCGCGGGCCCGGTCGTGGGCCTCTTTAAGCAATTGCTTGACCTCTGCGTCGATGGCTTGGGCGGTCTGTTCGCTGTAGTTTTTGATTTCCTGCACGCCGCCTTCGAGAAACGCCAACTGCTGGCGCTGCCCCCAAGTGCCGGGGCCGAGCTGTTTGCTCATGCCCAGATAGCACACCATGTTGCGGGCGATCTCGCTGGCTTTTTCGAGATCATTCTGGGCGCCGGTAGAAACGTCCCCATAGACGATCTCCTCCGCGCATCGACCGCCCAAAAGGATCGCCAACTGATCCTTGAGCTCCTGTTCGGTAGCCAGAAACTTTTCCTCCACCGGCAGCTGCAGCGTGTACCCCAAAGCCCCGATCCCGCGGGGAATAATCGAGACCTTGTGCACCGGCTCGCCGGTGGGAACGCTCTCGGCGACCAAAGCGTGGCCGGATTCGTGGTAGGCGACGCGCTCCTTTTCTTTGGGGCTGAGCGCCCGGGTCTTGCGCTCGAGGCCTGCGATCACGCGGTCGATGGCGGCCTCAAAGTCTTCCATCGCGATGCACTCGTGCCCCTTGCGCACCGCGATGATCGCCGCCTCGTTGCAGACGTTCTCAAGCTCGGCGCCGACAAAACCCGGCGTCCTTAAAGCCACCACGTGCAGATCCACATCCCCGCACAGCTTCTTGTTGCGGGCATGAATTTTTAAAATCGCCTCGCGGCCGGCCACATCGGGCTTGTCGACGACGATCTGCCGATCAAAACGCCCAGGGCGCAGCAAGGCTTTGTCTAAGATTTCCGGCCGATTGGTCGCCGCCATCACCACCACCCCGGCGGAGGGATCGAATCCGTCCATCTCCGCCAGCAGCTGGTTCAAAGTCTGCTCGCGCTCTTCGTGGCTGATGGGCGAGGCCCCGCGCGCGCGGCCGATGGCGTCGATCTCGTCGATAAAGATGATGCACGGAGCTTTCTGGCGCGCCTGCTCGAACAGATCGCGCACCCGCGCCGCTCCCACCCCCACGAACATCTCCACAAACTCCGAACCGGTGATGCTGAAAAACGGCACGCCCGCCTCGCCCGCCACCGCCCGCGCTAAAAGCGTTTTGCCCGTCCCCGGCGGGCCGACGAGCAACACCCCTTTGGGCGGACGCCCGCCGAGCTTGCGTATCTTCTTGGGGTCTTTCAAGAACTCGACGACCTCGATCAGCTCTTGTTTGGCCTCCTCGCACCCGGCCACATCGTCAAAACGGACCTTGACGTCGGCTTCGGCGTAGATGCGCGCGCGCTTGCCCAAAGACAGAAAGCTTCGCCCGCCGGCCATGCGTTGGGCCATAAAATTCCACAGCCAAAACAGCAGCGCCAAAGGCAAAACCCAACTGAAGAAGAAATACGCCAGCCAATTAGTCGTCTCCGGGCGGACGACAAACTCGACGTTGTGGTTCTTGAGCTTTTCCGCCAACTCGGCGTCCCACAGCGGCACGGTGACAAACGGCTTGGCCTCGGTTGCCGGGGTCTCGGGCTTGAGGACGCCGGTGATGCGCTTTTCGCTGACCACCACCTTGTCGACTTTGCCTTGCTCGACGTAGCTCAAAAACTGGTTATAAGGGATCTCAAGGCGCCGCTCTTCTTGCAGACTCTGCCACAACGAGAGCAGCAAGACGGCAAGCAACACATACGCAGGCCATTGAAACCTTGGGTCTTGCCAAAGGGGCAGTTTTTGCGGTTTGTTGACTTCGATTTTGGTTTTCTTGCGCATGAGGAAATCCTTCAAGTCTTCCCACCCGCGCGTTACTCTATCACGGATTCTCTCGGCCATCACGAATCCCCCGCTATCGCTTAAAGCCCACGAATAATCTGGGCACGATATTTACCGTCTTCAAGGCCGAATTTCAGAGTAAAATAGCTTTGTTAAGCTCACATGCACAGGAGAAGCCTATGTTCCTAAAAAGAAAACAAGACGGACACTTGGTGGAAGTTCTAACCGTAGGCGATCTGATCAACCCCTTGCACCGCGAGGTCGTCGGCCGCCTGCATTACGGCGAGGAACCCGGCGATCCGGAAAAATTTGCCAAAGCGGATTTGATCTTTCCTTCGGGCGAAGCGCTGCCGCGTTGCTGGACGGACGTGCACTACCGCGACGAGGAGCTCTTCAAACGCTTAAAGATTCACTCTTAGAGTGGCAATGCTTCGCTTTGCGCCGCTTTTGGCGCTGTTATGGCTCGCTTACAACGTCTTGATCGCGAGCGGCCTGGCGGAACTTAACGCAAGGATCGCGCACCTGACCCTACCCTCAAAAGCCGTCTGGGAAATTTCCCTGGGCGATGGGCTGATCTTTTTGGGGGTTTTGCTTTTGTACGCCGAGGTTCTCAAAGCGACCAACACCCAAACCAGCGCGCTGTTCGATCACGCCTTGTCGGTTTTGGTGTTCGCCCTGTTTTTGGTCGAGTTTCTCATCGTTCCCCAGGCGGGCAACTCGGTGTTTTTTGCCCTGATGCTGATGGCCTTGATCGACGTCGTCGCCGGGTTCTCGGTCACCATCGTCGCGGCCCGGCGCGACGTCGATCTAGACCGCTAAATATCAATATTCAACGTTCTTGTCGGACTCGGCCAAAGCCTGGATAAAATCGGCCATTTCTTTGATCTGGGCGTTTGGGATCATGCGGTCGGGATCGACTCCCCGCGCCAAGGCGCAGCCTTTGCACACCCAGATCGGGATCCCCAAGGCGATCACCTCGGCGAGCACCTCGCGCAAGGGTTTGACGTTCACCCCGACGATGTGCTCGGCCGCCCCCGGGCGCGCCAGAGCTGTGGCCTCATCCCAGAGAAACAGCGTGGGTTCGTGCCCTTGCGCCTTGGCGGTCTTGGCGGCGATGTAGGGCAAGGTCGCCAGGGTCGGATGGTTGCTGCCGTATTTGGCGGAAATTAGGATCTTGGCCATAACGCACCTCCTAAAAATCCAAGGGTAGGTTGTTGCTTCCCAAAGCGTTCAGCGGAATCTTAAGATACCGCCTGCCGTTGGCCTCGGGCGGCGGCATGCGACCGGCGCGGATGTTGACCTGCAACGAGGGCAGGATGTACTGAGGCGCTGCCAGCACCCGGTCGATGCCGTCGCGGATTTTGACGAATTGCTCTTCGCTGGTGCCGTCGTGGACCAGCGGGTTGCGCTCGCGCTCCTCCCTGACCGTGGTCACGTGGCGCGGCCCCGGCGCGTCGGGGCGGTAGTCGTGGCACATATACAGCTTAGTCTCCGGCGGCAGCGTGAGGATTTTATCGCGAATCGAACGGTACAGCTGCCGCGAGCTGCCGTTGGGGAAATCGCAGCGGGCGGTGCCGTAATCGGGCATAAAGACGGTATCGCCTACGAACGCCGCCTCTTCGCTTACGACATAGGTCACGCAAGCCGGCGTGTGCCCAGGGGTATGCATTACCCGCACCGGCAAATTGCCGATGGTAAAGCGTTCGCCCTCGGCGAACAGATGGTCAAACTCCGAGCCGTCGCCGGAGATGTCCTGAAGGTTGTAAAACTCCTTGAAATACCGCTGCACCTCCCGAACGTGCTCGCCGATGCCGATCCTGCCGCCCAATTTGGTCTGGATGTAGGCGGCGGCGCTCAAGTGATCGGCGTGGGCGTGGGTCTCGAGCAGCCATTCCACCGTCAACCCCTCGCGGCGCACGCAGTCGATGACCGTATCGGCAAAGCCGGCGCTGACTCTCCCGGCGTTGTAGGCAAAGTCTAGCACCGAATCGATAATCGCGCAGCGCTTGGTTTCGGGACAGGCCACCACGTACGTGAACGTGTTGGTCGGCCCATGGTAAAAGTGTCGAATCACCGGTGAAGCCATAACGTTCTCCTTCAAGTTGCAGTTATACCGGCCCGTGGCCGCTGCCAAAATCCCGCGGGATAGGCCAAGGCCACTGGCGCCCTTTAACCAAACCCTGCCAATACACGATCGGCAGCACATAGCGCTTTAAAAGCCACATGCTGTAGCGTTCTTTGCCTTGGTCGAAAGGAAACGTCTCGCGCACCTTGCCTCCGTAGAGGAACTCGGCCAAGATCACCCGTCCGTAACGCGTCACCAGCGGGCACGAACCGTAGCCGTCATAGGCACACGACAACGTTCTTTTTTGCATCGCCGCCGCCAGGTTTCGCACCACCACCGGCGCCTGCGAGCGGACCGCAGCGGCGGTCTTGGAGTTGGGCGTGCCGGCGCAATCGCCCAGCGCAAACACATTGGGATAGCGCACGTGCTGCAGGGTGTTGGGATCGACGTCCACCCACCCGGCGGCGTTGGCCAGCGGGCTGTTCTTGATAAAATCGGGCGGCGACTGTGGCGGGGTAATATGGATCATGTCGTAGCGCAAGACAGTCGTTTCGCCGCTGTCCAAATTCTCAAACACCGCCTCGCGCGCCTTGGGCCGGATGGCTACCAAATTGTGGCGATAACTTACCTTAATATCGCGCGGACGGATCACCTGCTCCATCAGCGCCTTGGCGTATTTTTCCACACCAAAGATGGCCGGCGTGCTTGTCAGATAATGCACCGTTGAGCGGTCGCGAATCCCCTTGCGGCGGAAATAGTCTTCGGCCAGATACGCGATTTTCTGCGGCGCGCCGGGGCACTTGATTGGCATCGGCGGCATGGTGAACAGCGCCACCCCGCCTTGGAAATTGCGGATCAATTCCCACGTATAGGCCACCGTGGCGTAGCTGTAATTGCTGCAAACGCCGTCTTGGCCGACGAGCTCTTGCCGCAAGCCATCGATCTTGTCCCAATCGAGCTTGAGACCGGCGGCGACGATCAGCCAGTCGTAGCCGATCTTCCGTCCGGTTTGGGTTTCGACCACCTGCCGATCCGGATCGACTGCGACCACCCGCTCCTGAATCCAACGCGCCTGCCTGGGCAGTACGTCGGCAGTCTTGCGCCACGTGGTTTCCCGTTTCACCACGCCCGCGCCGACCAGCGTCCACATAGGTTGATAGTAATGCACTTCCGATGGCTCGATCACCGCCACGTCCTGGCACTTGAGCTGGCCGACCAAGCGGTGAGCCATACCCGCACCGGCGGCGCCGCCGCCGATGATCACGACCGAATGCCGAATTTGGGTCATAACCAATCCTCCAGCAAAACTTATTCAAAGAACGCGCGCTTTATTGACTCCAGCACCTGGGACAGGGCCAGCAGCCATTCCCCCCACTGACGGACGAGGATATAAACCGCCATCGCGATCACAAACCACGCAAACCCCCGGCGCAAGTGGCCCGCTTTGAGCCTGTGCGCCAGCCAGCCACCCACCAGCGAGCCGGCCACGGCCGAACCGGTCACCACCCCGGCCAAAGCGTAGTCCACCGAAACGTGGCTTAAATACCCCAAAAACCCAGCCAGGGATTTGAGCGCGATCACCAGCAGCGAGGTACCGATCGCCAAATGCATAGGCAGCCCGCCCAGCAGGGTCAAAGCCGGCACCACCAAAAAGCCGCCGCCGGCGCCCACTAGCCCGGTCACCGCCCCGACGACCAGCCCATCCAGCACGATCCTGGCAAGCGGCAGGCAATCCACGCACTCCCCCTCTTGCCTTGGCCTTTCTGCCTTGCTTCCGTTGCGCAGCATCGCCCAAGCGGTGGCAAGCATGATCAAAGCAAAGCTTAAAAGCAAAAGCGGCGAGGGAATAAAGCGAGCGACCCAACCGCCTAGAAACGCCCCGGCCATGCCGGCGGCACCAAAGATCGGCCCCACCCGCCAGCTCACCGCCCCCTGCCAGGCGTGCTGGATCATCGCCACGGCGCTGGTCGCTCCCACTACCAGGAGCGAAGTGGCGATCGCCTCTTTGACTTCCAGGTGCAAGACATAAACCAGAATCGGCACGGTCAGGATCGACCCGCCCCCGCCCAACAGGCCAAGGCTTAAGCCGATCAGCAAGGATAGAAAAATCGCCAGAAGCATATTTGGTTTGCGCTTTTAAGTCGGCGCCTATTGTAGAAGAGCCGAACAAGTTATTACAATAAATAATATTTATATTCTTAAAATGCATTAATTGCTTACCGGCATAAAAAAGCCGGCCCTTCGGCCGGCTTTCCAAAACTCAATCTCTTCGACAAAGCTCAACCGACGCGGCCGGCTTGAGTTGCCTCAGGCACTTCGATCAAGCGTCCGGTCTTGACGTCGTAGATGTACCCGTACACCGGGATTTCTTTAGGCACCAAAGGGTGCGACTTGATGCGGATCACGTCGTCGACCACGCTTTGCGCCTGATCTTTGATCGTCAACCACTTGATGTATTTGCCCACCGGCGACCCCGGCCCCTCGCCCACGTCTCGCCAGCCTGCCGGGGTCAACTGGGCGGTCTTGAGGCTGTGGGACAAAAGCTCGGCCATGATGTCGTCGGTGAAGGTCTCCATGCCGCAGTCGGTGTGATGGATCACAAACCATTCCCGGGTTCCCAGCAACTTATAGGAAATCACCAGCGAACGGATCGCATCGTCGCTGGCGCGTCCGCCGGCGTTGCGGATCACGTGCGCGTCGCCTTCGGCAAGCCCAGCGTACTTGGCCGGATCCAAGCGCGCGTCCATGCAGGTCAAAATCGCAAAGCGCCGCGCCGGCGGCATCGGCAGCTTGGCCTTGTCGCCGAAGGTCGCAGCATACTGCTGGTTGGCTTTTAGCACTTCTTCCACGATCTGGCTCATGTCACTCCTCCTTTTGGTTGGTTCTCATTTAGGCTGGATAACGCTTTTTCCAGCGCGTTCTTGGGGACCCTGGGGGGTCACCTCAAAAATCAAAAGCACCGCAGGCGTGTCGGCAGCGTTTTCAGCCACCATGGGCTCGCCCGTCTCCCAAAACACCTCCCCGGGTTGATAGACCCGCACGCCGCTCTTGTCGGCGATTTTAACCTTGCCTGCCAGCACGTAGCGGGGACCTGGCCCTTCGTGGATGTGGCGCGGAGTCTTAAAACCTACCGGAAATTCGACCCGAACCACGCGCGTAACTATTTGCTTGCTCGCCAAAGTCACCGCTTTGCTCAGCAGAACTTCCTGGCTCGGCAGAGCCTTTTCCGCTTGCAGTGGTTTAACCACCAAAGCACTCAGCAAGAAGACGAGCAATCGGCTGACTTGAGCGCTCATTTTCCTCCTCCTAACATGGCAAACAACGCAGCACCCACCAGACCAACTCCCAAGGCTATGCTGACTCTGTGCGGCGGGAGAGGCAATAACTTCTCCAATGTCATCAAGGCAGTGATGGCCAACATCCCGTACAGATTCGTCATCCCGACACCTAACATCAATCCCATCAAGGCCCAGCAGCAGCCCACGCATATCATCCCATAACGCAACCCCATCCGCATCCCACTCCAAAGTCTCCCCTGCCATTCTGTCAGCAAAAAACTCAACGGCGAACGGCAAACCTTAAGACAGGCAAGCTTCCAGGAGGAGAACTGGTACCATCCGGCCAGACCAAGCCACAGCGGGGTAGTCCAAGCTAAAAAATCTCCTGTAAGCAGGCGGCTCCCCGCCCATTGTATCGCAGCCAGAGCCAGGCTGAACACCAACCAAACTTCCATCAAGCCCAGCGCGAACGTCCATGGCAGCCACGCATCCGAAGAGACGCGCCGGATTGCTCGCAACATCGGCAGGCCGACAGGCAGCATCATCGCCGTCATCATGGCACCCCAAACCACAACCGATTGAACAAAGCCTTGTCCGCTCACCATCCCTTAGCACTCAGATCCATAAACAAAAGGCGAATAAAACCCATTGCGCTCGGTAAATTCCCAGTGAAAATCTTGATCGCGATAAACGTAACGCTTCGACTTGGCCACCGCCGCCGGGTGACTGGCCACCACGCACAACGGTGGATTATCGATGGTCGGCACCCCGCCCCGGATTCCTTCAATCCCCTCGATCTCGGCCTCCGCCACCCCCTCGACCACCATCCGCCGTCGCTTTCCGTTGGCCAGGAAATCAATACGAGCGCAGTAGCTGCCGAGGAACTTGCGTACAAAACGCATCAACAACGCCGGCTGCCCGCCAAAGCGCCCGCCGAAAATTTGCTCCAGCGCAATCCTTTGCTTCTCATTGGCGCGTTGGTCGAGATACAGCGCCACCTGCCAGTTGCCATTGTGCATATTCCCAGGGGCATAACAGGCCAAGGCTACGTTCAGACCGTCCAGGCGCGTCTCTCCCAGATAACCGCGCTCGATATGCCAGCCGACCAGCAGCTTGCATTCGCCTTCGGTCGGCGGCTTAAGCCAGATGCAAGGGCATGTGGTGGCACAGTTACAGGTTTCAAAATATTCCCCTTCCAGCCGCCAGTCGGTCTTGGATGAATCCGCCATGGTCAAAAGTTCTCTACAAACGGTCTAAGATCCAGTTCATGGGTCCAGGCATCGGGCGGCTGGCAGTGCAGCTGCCAATAGACTTCCTGAGTGACGCGGCCATCCGTGCTATCGAGGCGAAGGCCACGATGCATGGCAACGCATCGTGAAGATCGACCGTTTCTTTCCGTCGAGCAAGCTGTGCTCGTTCTGTGGCGTGCTTCGCCCTGATATGCCGCTTGCTGTACGGGAATGGCGTTGCGAAGCCTGTGGCTCCGTCCAGGATCGGGACGGGAATGCCGCGAAAAACATTTTGGCGGCTGGGCAGGCCGTGACTACGTGTGGAGGGAACGTAAGACCAGGTATAGCTACGGTTGTGTCTGGCGGCATTCGACGAAGCGCGAACCATCCTGGGTAACCCCAGGGAATCTCCCGGCTTTAGCCGTAGGAAGGATGTCAACCGCAGCATCTTCTAAGCTTTAAACATCTGCTAAGTTTTAAATTAGCTTTCAAAAAGAATTTAAAACCGGCTTGACTGAAAGCACCTGGCTTTGTTGGGGTAAATATCAACCTGCTACCGGGTCGGTCCACTCACTGGCCGATCACTGCCTAGACGTTGCTGTCGTTTTCGAACGCCTGCTTTCGATTCCCAATCTCGCTCGCCTTCCCCCTCTTTCGGAGTCCCAAAAGCTGCGGCTTGCGGTCCTCGCCTTTCTCCACGATTTCGGCAAGTGCAATCGCGGTTTCCAGGCCAAGGCCAATCCGTCGGCAAAAGACACAGCCGGGCACATCATGGAAGGCGTGGCCCTGCTGCTCGAGCTGCAAGACCGGTGGCCGCCCGGCTGGCAATCGCTCATCACCGACATCGTCGGCTGGTTCACGAACCCGGAGCAAGCCGGCCAGATGCTGCTCGCCAGCCTCTCGCACCACGGTCGGCCAGTGTCCTTAAACGATTACGAGGCATCGGACATCGATGAAGTCGCCAAGAAATGGTGGGCAGCGGGCGAGGGCTATGACCCGTTCGCCGCCCTCGATGCGCTGGCCGCGGCGGCAAGGGAAGCGTTTCCGCGCGCCTTTGCAGCCAATGTGGAACCCATCGACGCCACCCCCGCCCTGCAGCAACGCTTTGCCGGTCTGGTGATGCTGGCCGACTGGATCGGCTCGGACACGCAGTTTTTCCCCTATCACACGCCACACGGCCAAGCGCGTGCAGAGTTTGCCCGCAAAGCCGCACATCAGGCCTTGAAGGCCATCGGCCTCATCCCGCCCGAACCACGCACCGCCAGGCCTTTCGCCCAGGTCTTTGGTTTTCAGCCCACGCCGTTGCAAGAGGCCCTGGGGCATACCCTCGAACCCGGCGAGGCCACCCGGCTGTTGCTTATTGAATCCGACACGGGCTCAGGCAAGACCGAAGCGGCGCTCGCCTGGTTTTTCCGTCTGTACGCCGAGGGCCGGGTGGACGGATTGTATTTCGCCCTGCCGACCCGGGTGGCCGCGCGCGAGCTCTACGAACGGGTGCGACGGGCCATCGAGGCAGCCTTTGAGCCCGATGCGCGCCCCCGCCCTGTGCTTCTGGCCGCGCCGGGCTATGTAAAAGCCGATGGTATTGCTGTGCCCGCGGCGCTCACCGACCCGCAGGGCGTGCTTTGGGATGACAGCACGCAGGATCTCCAGCGCGAACGACTGTGGTCGGCGGAGCGACCCAAGCGGTTTCTTGCCGCGCCCATCGCGGTGGGCACGATCGACCAGGCGTTGCTTTCGGTTCTTCAAGTCAAGCATAGCCTGCTGCGCTCGGTGTGTCTGGACCGTCACCTCCTGGTGGTGGACGAAGTGCACGCCTCCGACCCCTACATGCGCGAGGTGCTGCAGGTCCTGCTGCGCGCCCATCTGGCGCGGGGCGGCTGGGCCTTGCTGCTTTCCGCCACCCTGGGCGAGACCGCGGCGGCTGACTTCTTCGAAAGGCCGGCCGCCAAACTGGATGATGCGATCCTGCGCCCTTATCCGCTGATTTCTGCGCGAGCGACCGCCTGGCCACAGCCCTACGCCCGCGAGCGTCGCATTGAGGTTGAGCTTGCCCCCAACCTCACCAATGACGAGGCGCTCTTGCCGGCGCTAATCCAGGCACTGAAGGGCGGCGCCCGCGTGCTCGTGATATGCAACACCGTCACACGGGCCAACGCCCTATTTCGGGTGGTGGAGGCAGCCCTGGAAGCTAAGCACCCCCATCTGCTATCCGCCCTCTTTTCACTGGACGGCGTGCGCTGCCCGCACCATGGCCGCTTTGCCCGCGAAGACCGGGAGCGGCTCGATGCCGCGGTCACAGCACAACTGGGCAAGGGCTCGCCAGCCGGCGCACGGCTGCTCATCGGCACTCAGACCCTCGAGCAAAGCCTGGATATCGACGCCGACTGGCTGGTGACCGATCTGGCGCCGATGGACGTGTTGATCCAGCGTCTTGGACGGCTGCACCGGCATCTGCGGGATGAGCGCCCGCCGGGGTTCGAGACACCCAAGGCCCTGGTGCGCGTGCCGCCGAAAAATCTCGCGGAATTCCTCAATGAGGAGGGCGAGCTGCACGCCCCGGCCGGGTTGGGCAGCGTCTATGCCGACGGGCGGGTGCTCGCGTGCACATGGGAAAGTCTGAAGCAAAACCCGGTGCTTGATCTGCCCCGACAGGCCCGGGAACGCATCGAGCGCACCACCCACCCGGAAGCCCTTGAGGCGCTGCCCGACGCCTGGCGCCGTCACGGCGGCCAGATCGATGGCATCGTGCGGGCCGAGATCGTGCAGGCCCTGCGCTCGGTGCTCAACGATCAGCCCTTCGGTGATCTGCATTACCCCGACAAAGGCGAGCGCATCCTCACCCGGCTGGGCGAACCCACCTACGAGATTCCCTTCGACATACCCATGTCTTCGCCCTTCGCCACGATGATTCGGCGCGTGGCGATTCCGGCGCGCTGGCTGAAGGAGATGCAGGTTCCCGAAACCCTGTGCGCCGAAGTCGTCGAGGGGGGTTTTCGTTTCCAAATCGGTGAGACAGCATTCCGCTATACCCGCTTCGGACTGGAGAAAGACGATGCATGACCTGCTCAATGACCCCCTCATCGGCGTGCGCACGCCCCGGGGCGAGCGCCGCGTGAACCTGCCCGAGCTCCTCGCCGGGCTCTCGGCCAACGAAGTAGAGGGGTACACGGGCCTGCGCGCCCATCAGGCCGACCCCTGGCATGTGTTTCTGGTCCAGCTGGCCGCCAGCATCCAGGCGCGCCGGCCGACTGAAACACTCCCCACCGACCCCAGCTACTGGCGCGACGGCTTACTTGACTTGGCAGATGGGATGGCAAGCGCCTGGCATCTGGTCGTGGAGGATGTCACCAAACCTGCGTTTATGCAGCATCCGAAGAACCAAGAGGTAAATTACAAAGCGGAGGCAATTTCTCCCGATGAAATCGACGTGCTTTTTCTTTCAAGAAATCATGATATCAAACGAGCCAGGATGACCTCCCAGAATCCAGAGGGGTGGATTTACGCCTTGGTGACACGCCAGACAGTAACTCCCTACAGAGGAGGCAAAGGAAAACTAAATGGCATAGCAAGGATGAATAGCAGTTCCGGCAGTCGCCCTATCGTTGCATGGGTACGCGACCTCCATCCTTCCAAGCGGTTCATCGGTGAAACGACCAAATTGAGATCACTGCGCCACAAGGTATTGGCTGCCGGATTCAACTTGAAAGACCGCGGCATTGTTTTGACATGGATAAAGCCATGGAATTGTAATCAGCACCAATTTTATCTGAAGGATCTCGAGCCTTGGTTTATCGAAGCGGCGTTACTGGTTCGATTGCAACTTCATGATGATAAAATCATTGCACTGCAAGGGGTTACGGCTGAGCGGCAAATTGGCCCGAAAACGCCACATAGCGGTGATGTTGGCGATCCATGGATACCAATCACCAGCGATGGGAAAGCCATAACCATAAGCCATCCAGGCTTCACACCAGAAATCCTGTGCAGACTCCTGTTCAAACAGAAAATAGAAAACACACCCAATTTACTTGAACCCGACTCGACCGACGATTGTGCTTGGCTGGTTGGGAGCGTCCTCATATCTGGGGGAAATTGCAAAACCAGTGGATTCTCTCATGTCGAGCTGCCCGTGCCGCCAAGGATTCGTCCTTTGTTACTGCATAGAGAGCATCGCGTGACGCTAGGACATCTTGCAGAGAAACTGCTAAAGGACGCCCAAAAAATACAACAAATGTTATCAAACTCTCTCAATATGCTCTTTTTCTGGGAGTTCCAACGGCTATTAGGACCTGATAAGCGTCTTGATAGGGATTTATCTGAATTGCTTCAGGCTATGAAAAAACACAAGCATTTCCTTGATAGAGTCAAACCTTTCATTGAATCTATAAACACCGGGTTCGTAAAACGGTGGGAATTATCCTACTTCCCCACCCTCTGGCGCGGCGCCGAGGAGGAACACGACGCCGTGCGAGCGGACTGGCAGCAGCAGCTCGTCAATGCGGCGCAGGAGCTGCTCGATGAAGCTACCGAGCGCCTGCCGCTGCCCGCCAACCGCACCTGGCGCGCCATCACCCAGGCCCAGCGCGCCTTTATTGGCTTGCTGCGCAAGAGCGGCCTGCCCCTGCCCACCCGGACCCCTTCCCAACCACCTGAAATCCTGGAGGAGACCCTCGCATGAGTACCACGCTGACCGCATCCGCCGAGGCGCCAGACCTGGCCTCCCGCATCGGGCGCCTCACTGGCGTCATCGGACAGGATCACTACCCAAGCGGCGACCGCGCCGCCCTGCGTCGCTGGGCGCCGGGTCAACGCATCCCCTTGGCCTTCTACCGTTTGTGGCTGCGCCACCTCGGCGATGAGCTGCCGCGCGAAGCGGAAACCGAAGCCTGGATGGCCCTCGCCTGGGGCATCGCCACCTGCGGCAGGGACTGCCACAACCCCAGGCGCCCGTGGGGACGGGCCCTTGCCGAAAGCGAGTTTGCCGAAGGCCGCCTGGAGCGGCTGCTTTCCGCCCCGGAGGATGTGCGCGTCGATCTCTTCATGAGCGCCGTGCGTTTTCTCGCCGCCAAGGGCGAAGCCTTCGACTGGGGCGAGGCAGCCCAGTTCCTGCTCACCCAAGATGCCACCAAGCGCGACAGCCTCAACCGCCGCATCGCCGCTGCCTATTACCGCTATCTCCCTACGCAAACCCAATAAGGAGCCCGCTATGTTCCTGCAAATCCATACCCTGACCAGCTACCCCGCAAGCCTCCTGAACCGCGACGACGCGAACCTCGCCAAGCGCATTCCCTTTGGCAACGCCGTCCGTCTGCGGGTGTCATCCCAGTGCCTCAAGCGCCACTGGCGGGAGGACATGACGGCACGACTTCCCGATCTGCCTGACGGGCAGCGTACCCGTTCCTTCTTCACGCGCACCGTTCTGCCCAAAGCCATCGCCGCCGGTGTCCCGGAAGATAAGGCCACGGCGTTGATTGAGCCGCTCGCCAAGGCCGTCATCGAAGGAGGCGTCAAGGAAGGGGGTGACCTCAACCAACCCGTGTTGTTTGGCCTGCGCGAAGCGGATTACTTGGCTCAGATGCTGGTCGAGGCGAGTCGCGAAGAAGACCCTGCCAAGGCGCTCGCGGAGCGGCTCAAGTCCAAGGAAGAAAAGGAAAACATCAAAGCCATGAGAAAGGCGGCCGGGCTCACCGCCGCCCTCTTCGGCCGCATGGTCACCTCTGACCTGCTCGCCCGCGTCGATGCCCCCGTGCACGTCGCGCACGCCTTCACCGTGCACGCCGCCAACACCGAGATGGACTACTTCACGGTGGTCGATGATCTCAACCGCGAGGATGAAACGGGAGCGGCGCATGCCAACCAGACCGAGCTCGGGGCAGGTCTCTTTTACGGCTATGTGGCCATTGACGTACCGCTGCTCGTCGCCAACCTGACGGGCTGTGAGGCCAAGGAGTGGAAGAGCCAGGATGCCACGACTCCCCGGCGCGTGATCGAGGCGCTCATCACGAGCATTACCCAGCAAAGCCCCGGTGCCAAAAAAGGCAGCACCGCCCCCTATGCCTGGGCCGATCTCCTGCTTTTGGAGGCAGGCAACACGCAGCCGCGCACGCTGGCCAATGCCTTCCTGGACGCGGTGCCGTGGAAGGACGCAAAGCAGGACCTGCGCGTCATGGCCATGCAGCGGCTTGCCGACTACCTGAACCGGCTCGACCAAATGTATGGCAGCCCGAATGGCTATCGCGGGCTGTCGACCACGCTCGACCCAGTCCCCGCGAAGCTGCCGGCACCCGCCACCGTCGCGGACAACCTCCGGGCGGCGCTGGATGCGGTGTGGAGCTGAGCCATGGATTGCCTGCTCCTGCGCTTCGATGCGCCCCTCATGAGTTTTGGCGGCGTGGTGGTCGATCAGATCAACCCCACCTGGCGCTTTCCCGGCAAATCGCTGCTCACGGGGCTGCTTGCCAACGCCCTCGGGTGGGATCACCGCGATACTGGCAAGCTCCAGGCGCTGCAAGATCGGCTACGCTTTGCCGCGCGCTGGGATGCCGAGCCCGAGCCGCTGACCGACTACCAGACGGTAGAACTCGGACACGAGTTTCTCCGGGGCACTGGATGGACAACACGAGGAAGGATCGAAGAGCGAGCTGGCGATGTGGAGAATCAGATTCGGCAAAAAGGGAGATACACCCACGAACGCTGGCGCGACTACTGGGTCAACGGTGTTGCCACGGTCGCACTGGCGTTGGACGGCGAAGGCGAGCCAAACCTGGACGCGCTGGAAAACGCCCTGCGTGTCCCCGCGCGGCCGCTCTTCATCGGCCGCAAGCCGTGTCTGCCGGCAGCCCCCATCCTGGTCGGACGCCGCCATGCCCAGGGCGTGCGGGCCGCGCTTGCGGCGGAACCCCTGGCCGACATCGGCCCACGCAAACGCCCCTACCCCATCCCCGCGCTTTGGCCTCTGGACGAGGGAACAGGCGCCAGCACGGAAGAGCGCTTTGATGCGCGTGACTGGCGTAACAACATCCACGTCGGCGCTGAACGCTATGCGGTGGGCATTTTGGAGCTCGTCCCATGAGCGGTCTTCATCTCATCCGTATCCCTGTCGATGCGCCGCGCCTGTTGTGTTTTGCCGCCGAGCACGGCATCACCCAGGAAGACGAAACGCTGGGCTATACGCTGCATGCCTGGTTCGCCGCACTCTTCGGCGCGGCGGCGCCCAAACCCTTTCGCTATTTCGAGCGACGCCAGGAAGTGCTCGGCTACACGATGCACCCCGCCACCGAGCTGCTCGAACGGGCGCAGGCCTTCGCGCCGCCCTTGGCCTGGGCGGCACTCGATCTTGATGGCGTTGCAAGCAAACCGATGCCGGCAAGTTGGCGCCAAGGCCAGCGGCTGCATCTCGAGGTGCTCGTCTGCCCGGTATCGCGTAAGGATGGCGAGGAAAAGGACGTCTATCTGCGAGCCCTCGACCGCATGGGCGAAGCCGCCCCGCCGCGTGCCGAGGTCTATCGCGACTGGTTCCTGCGCCAGTGGGAGGGCGCCGCGCAACTCCAGGGCGTACGGCTTTTGGGCATGGGCGCACGCAGCCGGCTGCTGCGGCGCGATCACTCCTCGGACAGGCGCTTGCGCACCGTCGAACGGCCGCAGGCGCTCTTTGCCGCCGAGGCCGTCATCGCCGATCCGGCCCGCTTTGCCGAGCGGCTCGCCCGCGGCATCGGCCGGCACCGGGCTTTCGGATTTGGCATGGTCTTGCTCGCCCCGCCGCGATGAGCCCTAACCCTGGTCTGCTCCCGGGGCGGCTGGGGCTGGCGGCCTCCCGCATCCCCCATGCCGACCGGCATGGTCTGCTTTATCTCGAATATGGCAGGCTCTCGGTGGAGGATGGCACGTTGCGCTTCGTGGCGGCCAAAAGCGAAAGCTTCGCCGCCGGCGACTACGCCATTCCCTACCAGGCGGTCTCGATGATCCTGCTCGGGCCCGGGACGAGCATCACGCAGGACGTGCTGCGCCTGTGCGCCCGCCATGGCACATTGATTGCCGCGGTGGGCGAAGGCGGGGTCAAAAGTTACACCGCCCCGCCTATGGGTCAGGGCCGCTCAGACGTGGCTCGAGCCCATGCGCTCCTCTGGGCCGACCCCAAGCAAAGGCTCAACAAGGCGCGCCAGCTTTATGCTTGGCGCTTCGGCCGCATTCCGCCCCACCGCGACATCGAGACCCTACGCGGCATCGAAGGCGCCCGCATGAAACGCGCTTACGAGATCATTGCCGCTCAGTATGGCATCGACTGGAAAGGGCGCCGTTATGACCGCGACGATCCCAGCGCGGCCGATGAACCTAACCAGGCCATCAACCACGCCGCCACTTTCGTCGAAGCCGCCGCCGACTTGGCGGTGGCCGCCGTGGGAGCGCTGCCGCCCTTAGGCTTCATCCATGAGGACTCGAGTAACGCTTTCACCCTAGACATCGCCGACCTTTACCGCACCGACCTGACGCTGCCGCTCGCCTTTGCCAGCGTCAAAGCGATTCAAGAGGGCAAAAGCAACCTCACCCTAGAGCGCGAAGTACGCAAGCGGGCAGCGAGAATGTTCCGGCAAGAAAAACTTATCCCTAAGATGATCGACCGCATTAAGGAGCTACTCGATGTCCATGACGGTGGTCGTGACCCGTAACGTCTCACCCCGCATGCGGGGGTTTCTCGCTTCCACCATGCTGGAGCTGGCTCCTGGCGTCTATTCTGCGCCCCGCTTATCGCCCGCGGTACGCGCCCGCATTTGGGCGGTACTGGAAGAATGGTTTGCTTATGAACAAGATACTTCGATGATTAGCTCCCTCGCATACGCGGGGATCGACCCAAGACGCCTCGGTGATTATGCTCTGGCAAGAAAGCTCCCCCGCACACGCGGGGATCGACCTTCGGGCTAAAATCAAAGCCGCGGCAGCATACAGGCTCCCCCGCACACGCGGGGATCGACCCTTCCTCTTTGAGGGACATCTGCGCCCGATGGAGGCTCCCCCGCACACGCGGGGATCGACCGGCCGGCATTCTTCTGGGCGCGGGCTAACCCCCGGCTCCCCCGCACACGCGGGGATCGACCTCTTTTTTGGACGCCCGGCGGGTTCATTCACTAGGCTCCCCCGCACACGCGGGGATCAGCGCGGGTGCTTCCTTCCTGTACTGGAAGGAGGCGAAGACTTGCAGGCCTTGTTGGCCAGCGTCGCCGAACACGTGGTTATCTAGCCCCCGAATGGGGCAATTTAAACGCCCCTGCTGAGCCTACTGCAAAGGTGGCGCGGTGTAAACGTAATCGTTATCTTTCATCGCCAAATGACAGGCAAAACAAGTCGCCGACTTTTCCTTGTCGTTCATCACCAGTTTGTCGCCTTCCCAATGGCCAAATCCCCATCCGCCGGTTTCGGCGAATTTCTTGCTGTCCTTGACCATGGCTTCGGCGCCCGCGAATTCACCTGGCACCACTGCTTGCGGCCAATTGGGATGGATTTTTTCCTTCCAACTGACCTTGGCTAAGATGGTGCCGTCCGGCCAAGGTTTGGTATTACCGGTGCGCGCAGCCTTAACTGCGATGTCGTTACCCAGGATAACCCGCACCAAATGTTTATCCAGCCGATGGGACACGCTCAGCGCTAACCAATCCTTATATTCGCCATGGGTCGGCTTGGCGACTGGAGTTTCGGCGCGTGGCGCAGTCGCGGTAATAAAAACAGCGGTTGAAAGCAGCAATGCGGCAGTAAAAACGCTATTCATAGGGACATCCTCCGTTATGTAAGCCACCTCGAGCTTTAACTTTAACTATTTGTCCGCCGAGCCGGTAACTAAATCAGCTATACAGAAATCCGGCTCGAGGGTAAGCAAGACAGACTTTTAATGCATCCGTCACTTAGCCGCGGCCAATTTAGCTATTGTAGCGGTTATAGAAGGTTATTAAAAACCGAGCTTGCTGGAGGTCTTACAACATCCGGGCCATCACCAAGGCGTCTTCGCGCCGGCCGCCGGCGGCCGGATAGTAATCCTTACGGCAGCCGATTTCGTTGAATCCAAGCTGATGATAAAGCCGGATAGCCACTGTGTTGCTGGGGCGGACCTCCAACAGCATCATGTCGGCGTGATGTTGCCGAGCGGCCTGCATCAAGTGCTCCAACATCCTTCGGCCATAGCCTTGCCCCTGCCAGCGCGGGGCCACGCAGATATTCATCACATGCGCCTCTCCTGCGCCCAAGGAGAGAATGCCGTAGGCGACGACTTCGTCTCCTATTTCACCTACCCAGCAGGAGTAGCCCACTTTAAGGCAACTTTTGAAGACGTCCAAAGGCCAAGGGAACGCATAGGCGGACTGCTCGATGGCAGCGACCGCCTTTAAGTCTCTCCTTCTCATTGGCCGAATCGCAAACGCCGCTTGCTTAGCCACCTCTGGACAATGCCGCTTATAGAATGCCCGCTGCGCCTCGCCCCCAACCCAACGCCTCAATGCCTCCAGAATTTGCCCCATCGCCACGCCCTGTTGGTTGCAGATAATCCATTTTAAACCGCCTGACAGGCAAGCAAAGCAAGCCAAAGTGCGGCAAATGCCACAAAAAACTTTGGACTTTTTTAAATTTGGGTTACACTTCTCCCGCGCTACGGGGAAAAGTGTTAAAAAAAAGCGTCAAAGAGGAGGAGTCCCCCGTACGCTGAAAATAACAACAACAATAAAACGCAGCACTGTCATGCTCTGTTTGAGCAGACATACGATAAATAAAAAAGGCCCGCTCTGCGCGGGCTTTTTTTCTTTAAGGCAAAAAAAAGCGACCTTATCGGTCGCCAAAGAGGAGGAGAACAAGTTTCGAGCTGGTTTTCATTGTATCTGATTCCCAAGATTGTTCTATCCCCGATTTAATCACCACTTTCTTTTCTAAAAAGAAACAATTTAAAGCTGCAGCCGAATCCCTCCCCAGATTCCCCGCGGCGCGCCCGGACCTATGAACCGCGCATCGTCGAACTCTTCTCCCAAGACCCGGTCGGCCTCGCCAAACAGGCCAAACGTCTGGTAACGCTTGTCGAACAGGTTGTCCACCCGAAGGAACAGCTGCACATAACGGTTGATACGGTACGCGCTGCGCAGGTTGAAGACCCAAAACCCAGGGACCGGATCGTTTAAATTGGCCTCGTCGCCGCGGAAGAAGCGGTCGCTGTTGTAGACGCCGCTCATCCCTAAGGTAAATTGCGGCAGGATGTCCACATCCAGGCTGAACTTGAAGGTGTGCTCGGGGAGCCCAGGGATCCTATCGCCCCGCCGGACCGGAAGACGGCCGCTTTCGTCGGCAGCTGGGTTGTTCGGGCTAGGGGCCAGAAACGGTGTGCGGAAGGTCGCATCCAGGAAGGTGTAATTTAGATGATAGCGCAGTTTGTTGAACCAGACCCCGGTGGCCTGGTTGGCGAATTCCCCGGTCAGGTTGGCTTCTAGCCCCTGGCGGCGCGTCTTGCCCACGTTGCTGAAGAACCCTTGGCTGGTGAGACGGCCGGCGCTGATGAACAAAATGTCGTCGTGGTTTTTGGTCAGGAAAAAGCCGGCGTGCCACCTGGCGCGCACGCTTAGCGCGTCCCCTAAAGGGATGGGGTCGAATGTCCCCCTAAACCCGGCCTCCCAGGACCTGGCCACCACCTGTTTGAGCGGCGGGTCGGCCAAGAAGGCGTTGGGCAAGCGGCACGGTGCTTCTGGGTCGGCGCAGGTCAGCTCTACCGGGGTCGGCGCGCGCGAACTTACGCTGTAGCGCCCGTACATCCCCAGCTCCGGCAGCATTTGATAAGCGATCCCGGCAGCCGGGTTGAAGCGGTTGAAAGTATGCCTGCCGGACAGCTCGGTCCCGAACTTGTCTTTGAGGTCGATGTGGGTGGCGTTGAACCGCCCCGAAACCGAAAGCGTCAGGTCTTTTACAGGCGTGAGCTGTTCGAGGAAGAAGCCGCCGAAATGGGTGATCTGGCTGTCCAGGCGCACCCTGGGTTCTGCCACCAGAACGCCGCTGCCTTCGGTGCCGCGGCTTTCCGTCAGGCGCGCCAGCTCGGTGTCGAAATTGAAGCGAATCTGGGCCTGATCGAAGCTAAATCCCGTCACCAAGCGGTTCTCTAAGCCGAACAGATCGTATAAAAAGGCCGTTTGCACCGCGGCGCCGTAGCCGCGCTGGCGGGTCTGGCTGAAATTGTTGGTGGCCGAATCGACTGCACCGGAAGCCAAAACCTCAGCGCCCGCCACGTCTTCGAGCTTCTCGCCTGCCTCGTCGCACATGAACGCGTCCTCCGGCGGCAGGCAGCGCGCGAAGTTGGTATCGTCGGCGTTGAAGGTGCGGATACGGTTGAAGCGGTAATAGGCATTGCCGGAGAGCTGAATCCGGTCGTTGAGCCACAGATCGCCGTCCAGATTGCTAAAAAACATGCGGTTGGAGGTCTCATCGGGATGGGTGAAAATGGCTCTCTGCTCCTGCCGGAACAGCTGGATGGGAACGGCGCCGTTGCCGGTCAGGTCGTTGTCGTTGCCGGCCAAAGTCAGGTTGAGCGCCCCGGCCTTGCCCCTAAGGCTCAAGACGCCAAAGGCTTGGCGCACGTGGCTGGGGGAAAAATCGCGCCAGCCGTCCTCTTCAAAATGGCGCAGGTGCAGGAAATAGCCCAAGCGACCGTTATTCCAGCCGCTCGAGAGTTCCTCGTTGTGGCGCCCGAAAGAGCCGGCGTAACCCTCCAGCTGGTGGCGGGGAAAGGAAAAACCGGTCTTAGAGCGCACGACGATCGCGCCGCCTAGGGTGTTCAAGCCATAGAGGGGATCGGAGCCGGGGTGGAGTTCTAGGCGTTCGATCGCCCCTTCCGGGATCAGGTCCCAGTTGAGCGTATCGCCGAACGGCTCGTTAAAACGCACGCCGTTGAAATAGACGGTCAACCCCTGGGGCAGGCCCAGCAGCGGCGAGGCGGTAAAGCCGCGGTACTGGATGTCGGGCTGGAAGGGGTTGTTTTGCGCCTCGTTGACCGTGACGCTGCCGAGATAATTTTGCAGATAATCGCTGATGGCGAAACTCTGCGTGTTTTCCAAGTCCTGGCCGGTGGCCGTCTGCACGTGGGCCGGAAGCTGAGTCGCCGAAACGTCTCCGCCTAGCGGGGTCTCCTCCACCACCTCGATTTTCTCCAGCTCCAGCATCGCCTCACCCAGTGCCGGACTGGTCGCCAGCGTCAGGACCCAAATGCCCAAGATACTCTGCCGCATCGGTTCCCCTCTAAAATGAAATTCAAATAGGGTAGCCGACGCGCAGAAGCCAAAAAATAGGAATTTTTCCCGATCGTTTAGGGCAAAGTCAGACCGCAAAGCTCTCCCCGCAGCCGCAGGTGGCCTTGGCTTTAGGGTTGCGGAATTGAAACGCGGCGTTTAGGCCCTCGCGGCGAAAGTCGATTTCCAGGCCGTCTAAGTAATCCAACTCGTCGCGCCGGATCACCACCTTCACCCCCTGGCTTTCGAGCACCACGTCGTCCGGCCCGACTTCGTCGGCGTAATCGACGACATAAGCGTAGCCAGAGCAGCCGGCGCGTTTGACGCCAAGGCGCAGCCCCAAACCCTTGCCGCGCCGGGCCAATTGCTCCCGGATCCGACCCGCCGCCGCTTCGCTCAGATGGATCGCCATCCTCTTCCCTCCTCAAGTTTCAAAACTGCGCACGATTTCCCGCAAAGAGCGCAAAAACCGAGCAACGTCGGTTTCGGTGTTGTCTTTACCCAGACTGACGCGGATCGCGCTCTTGGCCAAGGTTGGCTCCACCCCCATCGCCAACAGGACCGGACTTGGCTGCCCGCTGCCGCTGCTGCAAGACGAACCGCTACTGCAGGCGATCTTTTCCCGATCCAAGGCCATGACCAGCATCTCGCCGTCGATCCCGGGCACCCCAAGAAACACCGTATTCGGCAAGCGTTCCGCCTGCTGGCCAAAAATCACCACGCCCGGCAGTTCGGCCAGTCCTGCCTCCAGGCGCGCGCGCAAGGCGCTCAAGTGCTCGGTCCGGGCGTAAAGCTCAGCCCGGGCCAGTTCCGCCGCTTTGCCAAAACCGACGATTCCCGCGACGTTCTCGGTTCCGGCGCGTAGGCCAAATTCCTGACCGCCGCCGTGCAGCAAAGGCTGCAAGGCCAGCGAGCGCTCGACGACCAAGGCCCCCACGCCTTTGGGGCCGTAGATTTTATGGGCGGATAGGCTAAGCATCTGGACGCCAAGAGCTTGAAAATCGACCGGCACTCGCCCGACCGCTTGCACCGCATCGGTATGCAGGCAAATTCCCTTGTCCTGAGCGATCTGCGCCAATTCCGCCACCGGCTGCAGGACGCCGGTCTCGTTGTTGGCGAGCATGCACGACACGAGCCCGAGCGGCGCGCGCGCACTAAGTTCCTCCAATCCTTCCACGCGCACGCATCCGGACCCATCGACCGGCAGCCGGTACACCGCCACGCCGCGCTGCTCGAGCCAATCCGCCGCCTCGCTCACCGAGGCGTGTTCGATGGCGCTGACCGCGATGGCCTTGCCCGGATGCGCCTGAACCCAACCCTTAAGCGCGAGGTTGTTGGCCTCGGTCCCGCCGCTGGTAAAAACGACCTGGGAAGGATGCGCCCCCACCAGCGCTGCCACTTGCGCCCGGGCCTGCTCGACCGCATCGCGCGCCAGCCTACCCAAGCGATGCAAAGCCGAAGGGTTGCCGTAACCTGTACGTAAAAACGGCAACATGGCTTCCACCACCCGCTCGTCCAAGGGGGTGGTGGCGTTGTGGTCGAGATAAATCACGGTTTAAGGCGCCTTTCGCGCAAGACCTGCATCTTTACTTCGCGCGCCTGCCGCTCGGCAACCGATTGCACCGCCTGGCGGGATAATAGGTCTGCCAGGCTGATGCCGGCCAAATACGCGCGGATTTGCTCGCTCAATCCCGCCCACAGCTCGTGCGTTAAACACGGCTGATTGTTCTGGCAGTTGCCTTTGCCGCCGCAGCGGGTGGAATCCACGCTTTCATCCACCGCGGTGATGATTTCGGCCACGTTGATCTGCGCCGCCGGCCGGCCCAACTGATACCCTCCCCCGGGGCCGCGCACGCCGACTACGATGCCGGCGCGGCGCAACCTGGCAAACAGCTGTTCCAAATAAGATAGGGAAATGTCCTGGCGCTTGGCAATGTCGGTGAGCGTCACCGGTTTTTCCCCGCTATGGTAGGCCAAATCCAACATCGCCGTCACCGCATAGCGGCCTTTGGTGGTCAAACGCACGGCAGACTCCGCTCGAGTTTTCACCCACAACTTGAGGTGAAAATATATTAAATCCGACTGGAACAGTCAATTTAAGCGTTCTTTTCCTCCTTGCCATTGCGCAATTCGCACGCCTCCAGAGGCGGCAGCTCGACTTCAGGCACGGCGATGCCCGCCTCGCGCAAGGCCCGGCGCAGCTCTTCGATTTGCCGATCCAAAACTTGGATGTGCTCGAGCATGCGGTTGATCGCGTAGGCGACAGGGTCGGGCATGTCCGGGGCCAAACCGTAAGCGTCAAAGCGCAGCTGTTTGGCGATCGCCGCTTTCTGTGCGGCCGTTGCCTTATGGACCACGTGGCCAGGGATACCGACGACCGTGGCAGAGGGCGGGACGTCTTTGAGCACCACCGAGTTGGAACCGATCCGCGCGTTGTCGCCTACGGTGATGGGGCCCAAAATCTTGGCCCCGGCGCCGACCACCACGCCGTTGCCCAAGGTAGGGTGGCGCTTGCCCTTCTGCCAGCTCGTCCCTCCTAAGGTTACGCCGTGATACAAAGTGCAATCGTCGCCGACGACGGCGGTCTCGCCGATGACCACCCCCATTCCGTGATCGATAAAAAACCGCCGCCCGATCTTGGCCGCGGGATGGATCTCGATGCCGGTGAACCAGCGCGTCCAATAAGACAAAAACCGCGCCAACCAAAACCAGCCCCGCTTCCAAAGCCAATGGCTGAGGCGATACAGCCACACCGCATGCACGCCTGGATAAGCGGTCACCACCTCCCACCAAGAGCGCGCCGCCGGATCGCGCTCAAAAACGCAGGCAACGTCTTCGCGCAGGCGCTCGATCAACCCAGCCAAACCTCTTTTCATACTTTTCCCCTCCGTTGGGCACAAGTCAGAATGCCGCGCAGGATATCCACTTCTTTTTTCTCCAACCTGGCCCTTCCGAACAGGCGCCGCAGGCGCCGCATAATGGAAGGCCCTTGTTTAGTAGAATGGAGAAATTGGATGTCCAGCAGAGTTTGATAAAGGTGGGCATAAAACGATTCCAACTCGGCGTGCGTGGCAAGGCGATCCTCGCCCACGCCCTGCTCCTCTTTAATACCGAGCAAATAAAGCTCGTAGCACACGATTTGCACCGCCGCCGCGACGTTCAAGGAGCTAAAATCCGGAGTGCAGGGAATAAACAAGCCATAGTGGCACAAATCCAGTTCCTGGTTGGTCAGCCCGCAGCGCTCGCGGCCGAAAACGATCGCGACTTGGGTAGCAGGCGCCTCGTGCTTTAGCAGCTGCGCGCACTGGCGGGGACTCAGCCTAGGCCAAGGAATTTTGCGCGCGCGCGCGCTGGTGCCGATGACCAGTTGGCAATCGGCCACCGCCTCTTGCAGGCTGGAGCAAACCTGCGCTTTGCTGAGCACGTCGTCGGCGCCCGCCGCTCGGGCGGTCGCCTCAGGATGCGGGAAATGCTTGGGCGCCACCAGAGCCAATTCATAAAGCCCCATCGCCTTCATGGCCCGGGCCGCCGCGCCGATATTGCCGGGATGGCTTGTTTCTACGAGTACGATGCGAATTTGAGCCAAAGCGCTTTCCTAAGATAAGTCTCTGAATTCTAAGAAATGGTATACTAAGTTTTCTCTAATCAACTGCCAGCGTCTTCTCTTTTATGCATCCCATGCTCAACATTGCCACCCGCGCCGCGCGGCGCGCTGGCGACTTGATCGTGCGCTCCTTAGACCGGATCGATTATTTGTCTGTGGACATCAAGGGCCGGAACGATTTTGTCAGCGAAGTGGACCGCGCGGTCGAACGGGAGATCATTCAGATCCTGCACAAAGCTTATCCGAATCACCACTTTTTAGGCGAGGAGGGAGGGCGCCGCGGCAAACCCGAACGAGACGAATACTTGTGGATCATCGATCCTTTGGATGGAACCACCAACTTCCTGCACGGCTTTCCGCAGTTTGCCGTCTCCATCGCCCTCAAGCACCGCGGCCACATCGAGCAGGCGGTGGTCTACGATCCCTTGCGCCAAGAGATGTTCACCGCCAGCCGCGGTCAGGGAGCGGCCTTGAATAACCGCCGGATCCGGGTATCCCGCCAACCCGGCCTGGAAGGCGCTCTGCTCGGCACCGGCTTTCCGTTCAAACACCCAGAGCACCTTCCCGCCTACCTGAATATGTTCCAGGCGTTGTTTAAAATCTGCTCGGACGTCCGCCGGGCCGGGGCGGCGTCCTTAGACTTGGCCTACGTCGCCTGCGGCCGCCTGGACGGCTTTTGGGAAATCGGCTTAAAACCCTGGGACATGGCCGCCGGCGTGCTGCTCATCCAGGAAGCGGGTGGAATTGTCAGCGATTTTATGGGCGGCGATCGGTATCTGGAAACCGGCCATCTCGTGGCCGGGACGCCGAAAGTGCAGCAGGCTATCTGCTCCACCATCGAGCCTTTCCTGACCGATGCCTTGCGCAGCGCAAGTTCATAGCCGCTCGGCATCGAGCGTTTCTCGCTCAGGCACAAGCAGATCTTCGCGGCGAAGTTTGAGCAATACCAACAAAGTACTGGCGATATAGATCGAGGAGTAGGTCCCGACCGCAATGCCGACGATCAGCGCCAAGGCAAAGTTGTGGATGATTTCGCCTCCCAACCAAGCCAAGGCGAATACCACCAACAACGTCGTGCCCGAGGTAAGAATGGTTCGGCTCAAGGTTTGATTGATCGAGGCGTTGATAATCTCCAACGTTTCTCCACGCCGCATGCGGCGGAAGTTCTCGCGGATCCGGTCAAAAACCACGATGGTGTCGTTGATCGAGTAACCGAGGATCGCCAGCACTGCCGCCAGCACCGACAGGTCAAACTCAAGGCCGGTCAAGGAAAAAAAACCTAGGGTGATCAAGCAGTCGTGCACTAGGGCGAGCACGGCGCCTGCGGCAAACCGGTATTCGAACCGCCAAGCCACATAGATCAAGATTCCGATCAGAGAGAACAAGACCGCCAGCCCCCCCTTCTCGGTGAGGTCCTCCCCCACCTGCGGGCCCACGAACTCCACCCGCCGCAACTGCGGCTCAGCACCTGATTCCGCCCGCAAAACCGCCAACACCTTGTCGCTCAAAGCCGCCGAGCTCAGCTCCGGATCCGGCGGCAGGCGGATCAAAATCTCCCGCGTCGTGCCAAAACGCTGCACGGTGGCATCTGCAAAGCCGCGCTCGACCAATAAAGTTCGGATCTTAGCCAGATCGACCGGCGCAGGGTAACTCATCTCGATCAGGGTGCCGCCGGTAAAGTCCAGCCCAAGGTTTAACCCGCGAACGACTAAGGAGCCCAAAGACAGGACGATCAAGCAACCAGACAAAGCCAGCGCCGCATAGCGCTTGCCCATGAAATCGAAGCGACTTAGCGGTCTCATATCCGTCTCCTCAAATCGCCAGCCGCGCCACGCGGCGGCCGCCGTAAATCCAGTTGATCAGCATGCGGGTGACCAAAATCGCAGTAAACATCGAGGTCACGATCCCAAGCGAGAGCGTCACTGCAAATCCTTTGATCGGGCCGGTGCCGAGGGCGAACAACACCAGCGCCGCCAATAAAGTGGTCAAGTTCGAATCCAAAATCGTCGCAAACGCCCGCTCGTAGCCGGCATAAATGCTGGCCTGCGGGCTGTTGCCGTTGCGCAATTCCTCTTTGATGCGCTCGTTGATCAGCACGTTGGCGTCCACCGCCATTCCTATTGTTAAGGCGATCCCCGCAATCCCAGGCAAGGTCAACGTCGCCTGCAGGATGGACAAAAGCGCGATCAACAAAACCACGTTGACTATCAGCGCAAAGTCCGCCACCAGCCCAAACACTTTGTAGTACCAGGCGGTAAACCCTAGCACCAAAGCCAGCCCCAGGACCGAAGCCCAAAAGCCGCGGCGGATATTTTCCTGCCCTAGACTCGGACCTACGGTGCGCTCCTCGACGATGTCCATCGGCGCGGCCAGGGATCCGGCGCGCAACAGCAAGGCTAAATTACGCGCCTCCGCGGTGGAGTCCAGACCGGTGATCTGAAATCGCTTGCCAAACCGGCCGCGGATCGTAGCCACGTTGATGACCTCCTCGATTCGCTTGCGTTCTTTTACGGTTTGCCCATTTACCGTTCTGGTCTCGGTCCGGTTTTCGATGAACACCACCGCCATGGGTTTGCCGATGTTTTCTTTGGTCACCCGGTCCATTTTCTTGGCCCCGACGCTGTCTAAAGTCACAAACACCGCCGGCGTCCCGGAATCCTGGTCAAAGCCTGCGGAGGCATCGACGATTTGATCCCCCGAGACGATGACCTGACGCTTGAGCAAAACAGGCTTGCCGCTGCGGTCGTAATAGAGCTTGGCGCCAAGAGGAGGATGGCCTTTGGCCGACTCCACATCGTGCTCGACGTCCACCAGGCGAAACTCCAAAGTCGCCGTTGCCCCTAAGATTTCCTTCGCGCGAGCGGTATCTTGCACGCCCGGGAGCTGCACCACAATGTGGTCCTCTCCCTGCTGCTGGATCACCGGTTCAGCCACCCCCAGTTCGTTGACGCGGTTGCGCAAGGTCGTCAGGTTTTGTTTCAACGCAAAACTCCGGATCTCTTGTCTTGCCGCATCCGAAAGCTTAAAGCGCAAAGTCAAGGCGGCCTCGTCCTTGCTCGCCAGCAACTGGCGAAAGGCGCGGCCAAGTTCCGCTTCGGCCTGGGCCAAATCCTTGCCGTTGGCGAATTTAACGGCGATCCCCTCGCCCTCTCGGCTCACCGCCAGATACCGAATCTTGGCCTCGCGCAAGGTGGTGCGGATGTCCCCAAGGTAACGCTCCAGCGCCTGATCGATGGCGGCCTCCATGTCCACTTGCAGCAGAAAGTGCACGCCGCCGCGCAGATCCAGCCCCAGATACATGGGCTTTGCCCCAATCGCTTGCAACCACTTGGGAGTGACTTGGGCAAGATTGAGCGCCACCACGTAGTCGCCTCCTAAACCTTCCCGCAACACGTCCGCGGCTTTCAACTGGGCTTCGGTGGTATCAAAGCGCAACAGCAGCTTGCCTTCTTGCGTCTCGACCGCCTTAGGAACCAAGCCGGCTTCTTGAACGATCTTCTCTGCCCGAATCTTCAAGCTCTCGTCCGCCACGCCGCTGCGCTGGGAGGAAATCTGCACTGCCGGATCCTCGCCGAACACGTTGGGGAGCGCATACAACAAGCCAAGCGCCAACACCAGCAGGATGAGAACGTTTTTCCAAAGCGGGAAGCGGTTTTGCATGGCACTCCCTTACGACTTTTCCACCTGGGCGATTTTCTTTTTTAGCGCCTTGAACGTCCCCTTCGGCAAAACGCTGGCGATGGCGTTGCGCTGCACCTGAAGATGGATGCCGTCTGCGACCTCAAGCACGACAAAACTCTCATCCAACTCCACGACTCGCCCCAGGATACCCCCATTGGTAATCACCTCCGTGCCTTTGCCTATGGAGGCCACCATTTTTTTATGCTCTTTGGCCCGGCGCTGCTGGGGCCAGATGAACAGAAAATAAAAAAACGCAAAGATGGCCAAAGGCAAAACCAATCCTGCCCAACCCGGCTGCTGTTGCGCCTGAGGAGCCGCTTGGGCAAGTGCGTCGGCGATAAAAAACCCCATAGTTCTCCGTCCTTAACGAACTTAAAATTAAAATTATGCCACAAGCGGCATCGCTTTGCCGCACTCGCAATAAAAGCGTTCGACGAAACTCTCCAGCTGCCGGGAGGCGATGGCATCCCGCAACCCGCGCATAAGTTCTTGATAATAATAAAGATTATGCAAGGTGTTGAGGCGCGCTCCGAGGATTTCCCCACACCGATCCAAATGGTGTAAGTAAGCGCGGCTGAAATGGCGGCAGGTGTAGCATCCGCAGGACTCGTCGATCGGCCGGGTATCGGTGCGATAACGGCTATTGCGGATCTTGACCACCCCAAAGCGGGTAAACAAGTGCCCGTTTCTGGCGTTACGCGTAGGCAAGACGCAGTCGAACATATCCACCCCGCGGCGCACGCTCTCGACGATGTCCTCCGGGGTGCCCACGCCCATCAGATACCTCGGCTTGTCGGTCGGCATCTGCGGCAGCAGGGCATCGAGCACCCGGTAGCGGTCCTCTTTGGGCTCTCCCACCGACAGGCCACCGATCGCCAAGCCATCGAAGCCCAGCGCCAAAAGCTCTTCAAGACAACGCAGGCGCAGCGCCTCGTATACCCCCCCTTGGACGATTCCGAACAGAGCGGCAAAGTGGTCGCCGTGAGCGACGCGGCTGCGCCGCGCCCAACGCAGCGACAATTCCATCGAGGCTTTGGCCTGCTCAAAGCTGGCTGGATACGGGGTACACTCATCGAAAACCATCACGATGTCCGAACCTAAAGCTTTTTGCACGGCGATGGATTCCTCCGGCCCCATGAAGATCGCATCCCCGTTGAGGGGGGAGCGAAAATACACCCCCTCTTCGGTGATCTTGCGCAGATCCCCGAGGCTAAACACTTGGAATCCGCCCGAATCGGTTAAAATCGGTCCGTCCCAATTCATGAACCGATGCAGCCCTCCGTGAGCGCGGATGACCTCGACCCCAGGCCGGAGCATCAGGTGAAAGGTATTGCCGAGAACCACCTCAACCCCGCAGGATTTTATTTCCTCCGGGCTCAGAGCCTTGACCGTGCCGCAGGTGCCTACGGCCATGAAGGTTGGGGTCTCCACGCTCCCGCGGGTCAATTCCAACCTGCCGCGGCGGGCCCGTCCATCCGTTGCGAGCAAATGAAATCGCATGGTCGCTGCCTAACTCCTGGGAAGGTTTATCACGGAGAACCCGAGCGTGCCTTTTAACTTTTCGATCCTCCGCCTTTGCTCAAACTGGGGCGAGATTTTAAGCGCCTTAGGCCGGCCGCCGTCAACCCCGATCGCTTTGTTCTTTGGACTAGCCTCGAGCCTATTCCTTAAGCCCGCTTTCGCGTGGTCGTGGCGAGAGGCTACCCAATGCCACGGTTTTCTCGCGCAAGGCTACACCTGGACCTCGAGCAACAACTTTTATGGCCACAGCGAAACCGGCAGCCCGAATTTCACCGAACTCGGGGCGAACTTGCGCATAGAAGCCACCCCGTATTTAAACTTTAGCGCTCAAGGCATTTATCGCCACGCAGGCAAGGTCGAAAATCGCCTGCAACTCGATTTTGCCTTGGCCGATCTGGCCGTGCTGAGCCAAGAAAACTACGCCTTGCACCTGCGCGCCGGCAGGGTCAAAAATCCCTTCGGCTTGTATAACGAAACCCGGGACGTGGCTTTCACCCGCCCTTCGATCCTATTGCCGCAGGGAATTTATTTCGACCGCACCCGCGCCTTGTTCCTCTCTTCCGACGGCGGCCAAATGGCGGTAGGGCATTATGCCCACTGGGGAGATCTTACGCTCGCCATCAATGTCGGCATGCCGCGCCATCCAGACGGCGAAGTTGCGGCCTCGATCTTCGGTTTCAACACCCCAGGCCGGATCCAGGCCAATCGCCCGATGTATTTAGTCCAGCTGCGTTACGAATACAACGCGGGCGAATGGATATTTGCCCTAAGCTACGCCGACGCCGAGTTGGAATACAACACCGGGACCGATGACCCGGTGGTCTTGCTGGCCGAAACGCCGTTCCAAACCGGGGTTATCCGCTCGCGCCCGGTGCTGTTCTCCGCTCAATACAACGCGGAGAAGTTTTCCGTGACTGGAGAGTATCTGATTCAATTTAATGAAACCAAGCATTTCGGCTCGGGTTTCAACCGCTCCCTGGCTTCCGAGAGCGGGTACGTCCAAGGCCAGTATCGAATCCTCGATCGGCTCCAGGCGATCGTGCGCTACGACGTGTATTTCTTAGACCGCACCGACCGCAGCGGCAAGAATTTAGGGCTTGAGCCGTTTCGCCCAAGGCATGCGGCCTTCGCCAAGGACTGGATGGTCGGGTTGCGCTGGGAGATCACGCCGAACTGGATGGTCAGCACAGAATACCACAACGTCAATGGAACCGGCTGGCTGCCGTTCAAGGACAACCAAGATCCCAACAAAAATCGGAAAGAATGGGGGATGGTGCTCGGTTTAATCGCTTTCCGGTTTTAAAGGGCCTCTCCCCCGCCACGCCCACGTCAGCCACACGCCTCCCAGACTGGCCATACCCCAGGCAAGAGGCGTTAAGACTCCTTGCCCGGCGAGCAGGCTGGCGGAAATCAACAGCCCCGAGCCTGCGATCGCCGCGACCGTCCGGCGCTGGTTTAAGTCAAGCCGGGTTTTGATCTCTTCGAGCTCTTTCGATTGCCATTCGATCCTAAGCTGCCCTTGCCGGGCCTGATCCAACAACTTGAGCAGCCACCCCGGCGCCTCGGGCAGGCGCTCGGCCAAGGCCGGCAGCTCGGCGGCGGTGCGTAGCCAGAGGGTTTTGGGATGCATCCTTTGGCGGAACCAATCCTCCAAAAACGGCTTGGCCGTCTGCCACAGGTCCAGCTGCGGATACAGCTGGCGCCCCAAGCCTTCGATCTGGAGCAAGGTCTTCTGCAAAAGCACCAATTGCGGCTGGACTTCCATCCGGAACCGGCGCGCGGTCTGAAACAGGCGCAGCAGCAGCCGGCCGTAGGAAATCTCGCCTAGGGGCTTGGCGAAGATCGGCTCGCACACCGCTCGGATTGCGGACGCGAATTCGTCCACCCGCGTGTCGGGCGGGACCCAGCCGGATTCCACGTGCATCCGCGCCACCTTGCGGTAGTCGCGGTTAAAAAACGCCAGCAGATTGGCCGCCAGGTAATACTGATCGCCTTCCGAGAGGCTGGCGACGATGCCAAAATCCACCGCCAGATACCGCGCCGGGCGGTCGGGGTCGACGAAGATGTTGCCCGGGTGCATGTCGGCGTGGAAGAAATTGTCGCGGAACACCTGGGTGAAGAAGATCTGTACGCCCCGCTCGGCGAGCAGTTTCAGATCGACCCCGGCGGCCTCGAGCGCCTTCCGGTCGGCGACCGGAAGGCCGCGGATGCGCTCCAAAACCAATACCTTAGGGCGAGTAAAATCCCAATACACCTTGGGCACGTACAGCAACTCGGAATTTTCAAAATGGCGCCTGAGTTCTTGGCAATTGGCGGCCTCGCGCACCAGATCCAGCTCGTCTAAGGTGGTTTTGGCAAATTCGGCCACCACCTCCACCGGCCGCAAGCGCCGCGCCTCGGGAGCCAAGCGCACCAAGAGACGAGCCAGCGCGGCCAACAGTTCAAGGTCCTGTTGAATCTGCACGTGGATTTTGGGACGCAGCACCTTGACCACGACCTCCTCGCCGCTCTTTAAGCGCGCCGCGTGGACCTGGGCGATGGAAGCCGAGGCCAGCGGCGTTAAGTCGAACTCGGCAAATACCGAACCGAGCGGCGCGCAAAGTTCGGTCTCCACGATCGCCGCCGCCTCTTCCCCGGGAAACGGCGGGACCCGATCCTGGAGTTTGGCGAGTTCCTCGGCGACGTCTTCCGGCAACAGGTCCGGGCGGGTGGAAAGCGCCTGGCCGAACTTGACGTAGATCGGCCCCAGCTCTTCCAGCGCCTGGCGGATGCGCTGGCCACGAGGAAAAGAAGGCGGGGAAAGCGAAGGGAAAAGCTGGCGCAGGCAGCGCACCGCTTTCCCAGGCCACGCAAGCAGCCATTCATCCAAGCCGTGGCGCAGCAGCACCTGGAAAATACGGATCAGGCGCAGTAACAGCTTAAGCTGCCTCACCTGCAACCCTTAGGTCGCATTCAGATACGCTTTTAAGCGCTGCACCCGCGCCTCTAGGCGCGCTGCGTCATCGCGCAAGCAGCCGATTTGCCGATATAAGTCTTCCGCTTCCAGAGGCGCAGGCAGAACGCGGGTTTCTTCTTGCAGGAATTCGGCCAGGTTCTGCTGGAAAGTCCGCCAGGCGTGGCGGTTCCAGGCCGCCGCCGCGCGCAGCGAATCGGCCAGTCCGCGCCCAAACCGATCGCCGAGGAGATCGGCCAAATACGACTCCCAATCCAGATCCAGACGCTGGAATAAAATCTGCAGCCGGCGCGCCAGGCGCACGTCGCCGCGCACCTCGATTTCGCCTTGGAACAACGCGCCTTGCGGGTCGGATCGCAAGCGGGCAAACGCGAGCGGCGAGCCTTTTAAGCTAAGATCCACGGGGCCGGAAAAATCGGGCAGAACCAAGACGGTATCCAGAGTAAAGCTTAAGGTCAGGCGGCCAAACGGAATCGGCTCGACCGCGATGACCTTGCCTGCGAGCGGTTCGAGCAGGCGCGCGTGCTTTGGATCGAGCGCGAGCACGCGGCGCAAAGCCGCGCTCAAGGCTTCGGAAAGGACCGCCTGCGCCAGCATCCTAAAGCTTATAGCCGCGGTGGATGGCGACCACGCCAAAAGTCAGGTTGAAATACTCGATGCGCTCGAAACCTGAGCGCGCCATCATGCTTTTTAAGGTGTCTTGGTCCGGGTGCACGCGGATGGATTCGGCCAAATACCGGTAGCTGTCGGCATCTCCGGCCACCAACTGGCCGAGCCGCGGCAGGACCTGGAACGAATAGAAATCGTAGAGCTTGCTGAACCACTCCCCGCGGGGCTTGGAAAATTCCAGGATCAACACCCGCCCGCCCGGTCTGAGCACCCGGTACATCGACGCTAAGGCTCGATTTTTGTCGGTGACGTTGCGCAGCCCGAACCCGATGGCGACGCAGTCGAAGGTGTTCTCGGCAAACGGCAGCGCCTGCGCGTCCGCTTGCACATAGCCGATCCCGGAGACCAGTCCGGCGTCGATGAGGCGGTCGCGTCCTTTTTTGAGCATCGCGGCGTTGATGTCGGCCAGGATCACCTCGCCCTTGTCCCCTACGCGGGAGCGGAACAAATACGTCAGATCGCCGGTCCCCCCGGCCAGATCCAAAATCCGCTCGCCATAGCGCGCCTGGCTCAAGTACACGGTCAGGTGCTTCCACAGCCGGTGGATGCCGAACGACATCAGATCGTTCATCAGGTCGTAGCGGTCGGCGACCGAATCGAACACGCCCTGCACCAGGCGGGCTTTTTCCCGCAGCGGCACCTTGCGGAAGCCAAAATAAGTGGTCTGCTCCTGGGTTTCCTTGCTCATAAGATATAGCGGCTTAAATCCTCGTCTTGGGCCAGGTCTTTGAGGTGGGCGTCGACATAGGCCGCGTCGATGACCACGGTTCTCCCCGGCAAGTCCGGCGCCTCGAACGAGACTTCCTCCAACAGCTTCTCGAGCACCGTATGCAAGCGGCGCGCGCCGATGTTCTCGATCCGCTCGTTGACCTGCCAGGCGATCTCGGCGATCCGCGCCAGGCCGTCGGCGGTAAACTCCAGATTCACGCCCTCTGTGGCGAGCAGCGCCTTGTACTGCTCGGTAAGAGAAGCGTCGGGCTCGGTGAGGATGCGGACGAAATCCTCCACCGTCAAAGGGTCCAGCTCCACCCGGATGGGGAAACGGCCCTGGAGTTCGGGGATCAAATCGGAAGGTTTGGCCAGATGGAAGGCGCCCGAGGCGATGAACAAGATATGGTCGGTGCGCACCATCCCGTACTTGGTGCTGACGGTGCTGCCTTCGACCAGCGGCAGCAGATCGCGCTGCACCCCTTCGCGCGAGACGTCGGCGCCCGAGCCCATCTCCGAGCGGCGGCAGATCTTGTCGATCTCGTCTAGAAACACGATGCCGTTTTGTTCCACCGCCTCCACCGCGCGCAGCTTGATTTCCTCCTCGTTGATCAGCTTGGCCGCCTCTTCCTCGCGTAGGACTTCCAGGGCGTCTTTGATCTTCAGCTTGCGCCGCCGGGTGCGGCCGGCGGTGAGATTCTGGAACAGGCTTTGGAGCTGGCTGGTCATCTCCTCCATGCCGGGCGGGGCCATGATTTCCACTCCCAGCGCCGGGACCCGGACCTCGATCTCGATCTCCATGTCGTCGAGCTGACCGGCGCGCAGTTTTTCCCTAAAGCGCGCCCGCGCAGGCGATTCCTTCTCCTCTGCCGCTTGCTCCGCCCAGCTCGAAGGAGGCGGCACCAACACGTCCAAAATCCGTTCCTGGGCGGCTTTTTCCGCCCGGGCGCGGACTTTTTCCAGCTCCGCCTGGCGGGTCTGTTTGACCGCGACCTCGACCAGATCGCGGATGATGGACTCCACGTCCCGGCCCACGTAGCCGACCTCGGTGAATTTGGTCGCCTCCACCTTGATGAAGGGGGCGTTGGCCAGCCTGGCTAGGCGCCGCGCGATCTCGGTCTTGCCGACCCCGGTCGGGCCAATCATGAGGATGTTCTTTGGGGTGATCTCTTCGCGCAGCGCCGCCGGCACCTGGCTGCGCCGCCAGCGGTTGCGCAAGGCAATGGCCACCGCCCGCTTGGCTTGCTGCTGGCCGATGATGTGCTTGTCCAGCTCGTGGACGATCTCGCGCGGGGTCAGGCTCATTTGTGCGACTCCAGCTCTTCCAGAATCAGGTTGTGGTTGGTGTAGACGCAGATATCGGCCGCAATGTGCAAGGCTTTTTCGACGATCGCGCGCGCCGGCAGCTCGGTGTTTTCCAGCAAAGCGCGCGCGGCGGCGAGGGCGTAAAACCCGCCGGAACCGATGGCGATCAGGTCGTTCTCGGGCTCGATCACGTCGCCGGTGCCGGAAATGATCAGCGAGGCCTTGGCGTCGGCCACCGCCAGAAGCGCCTCCAGCCGCCTCAAGATCCGATCGGTGCGCCAGTCCTTGGCCAGCTCCACCGCGGCGCGGGTCAGATTGCCGCGGTGCTTTTCCAGCTTGCCTTCAAAATGCTCGAACAAGGTAAAGGCGTCGGCGGTCGCTCCGGCAAACCCGGCCAACACTTGATCGTGATACAAGCGCCGGACCTTACGCGCGTTGCCCTTCATCACCGTATTGCCCATGGACACCTGCCCGTCGCCGCCGAGGACCACAAAGCCGGCGCGGCGCACGGAAAGAATAGTGGTGCCTTTGAACGCCTCCATCGCAGCTCCTCCTAGCCTAGGATTTAAGGCATTATAATCCAGCCGAACGCGCGCCTGCATCAATCCAGACCGGCGCGGGCGCGCCAAACCATCCAGAGCAAGGGGGCATAAGCGAGCGCGGTCCACCCCACCCCCAGCTCCGGATACCTGGCGGCAGCCGCCGCCAAAGGCGACAACCACAGCCAAGCGATCGCCGCCACCGCCCCCGTTACCGTCCGTGCTCCAAAGCGATGCGCCAATTTTTGGTAGGCGTGGCTGCGGTGCGCCTGCCAGAAGCGTTGTCTGCGCGCCATCCGCCGCAGCAGGGTGAAACCGGCGTCGGTGACGAACACCGCCAGCAAAATCGCCCAGCTCCAAAGAGGCAGCGCGCCGCTCAAGCTCGTCGCCAGCGCCAGCATCCCGAACACAAAACCGAGAAAACCGCTGCCCACATCGCCCATGAAAACCTTGGCAGGCGGCCAATTGAAGACCAAAAACCCGCCGCAAGCCGCCGCCAGGCCAAACAGCCAGGCGGCAAACCCCACCTGCCCTTGGCAAGCGAGGATCAGCGCCGCCGCCCCTGCCGCGCAGACCGCCTGAACCCCGGCCAGGCCATCGATGCCGTCCATGAAGTTATAGAGGTTGATCATCCACACCAGCCCCAACAGCCACCCTAAGGCGCTCACCCAGTCCGGCGCGCCAAGCCAGGCTTCCCCCCACGCCGCGGCGGCGATGTGGACCAGCAGCCGCCCGGCGATTGGAACGTGCCTTAAGTCGTCGCAGAAACCAATCCCGGCCACCAGCAGCCCTCCGCCCAGGACCGCGACCAGCATTTCGCTCGGCAGCGACCCGGCGATCCACAGTCCCAACGAGGCCAGCGCAAATCCGAGCACGATCCCTACCCCTGCGCCGCGGGGTGTGGGCACGGTATGGGAACTTCTGGGATTGGGGCGGTCTACCGGCAAAAGGCTAGGGTGGCAAAGCAGCCAGCGGATTACTCCGAAAGCGCCGCCAAACCCAACGATCGCCGCCAACCACGCGCTCAAGCTTCAACGCCTCTCTGCCTCTCCGAAAAACGCCAGTCTAACACGCCGTCCGGGATGGCAAACCATATATTAAAAAGAAACAATTTCGGGAACAAAACCTTAATTTTATCGTCAATGTAAACGAGTGTTCATCGGAACCTCTTACCTCCTCCTCATTGGGCCCTCAAGGCCCAACTGGTCCCTGCCTGCGGGCAGGGATTTTTTTTGCCCCTTACCTTGGCTAAACTGCAAGGATGTTTAGCGAATGGCTCGCCATCGCCTTGGGGGGGGCGGTCGGAGCGCTGCTACGCTTTGCCGTTTCCAACGCGGTCTATCGCCGGCTAGGCCGAGGTTTTCCCTACGGCACCTTGGCCGTCAACCTGATCGGCGCGTTTTTGTTTGGGCTGTGGGTCGAGGCGCTGCCCTTCGAGCGGCTGCTGGGGCTGCCCTGGCGCGCCTTGCTGCTCACCGGCGCGCTGGGAGCGTTTACCACCTTTTCCACCTTCGCGCTGGAAACCTTATTGCTGATCGAGCAGGGGCGCCTCTTAGGCGCCCTTGCCAACGTCGCCCTCAGCACCGGTCTAGGGCTGTTGGCGGTCTTTTGGGGGCTGCTGGCCGGGCGCGCGCTGTTCATCGAATCGCCGCTGGCCGTTGCGGGTTTGGGCTGGCTTTTGCCCTGGCTGCTCGGCTGGATCGCCTGTGGGCTAGGCGCTTTCGTTCTGGGACTTTTGCTGGAACTTGCTTTTGCCCGCCTGCGCCCCAGCCCGGAGCACCGCATCCTCTGGACGCTGGTCCTGGCCGGAGGGTGGGCAGGCAGCACAAGCGTCTATCTTCTCCTTGAACTCATGCCGACCTTGGCCTTCAAGCCGAGCGCGGAGCTGCTGATCGGCCTGTTTGCAGTCAATCTCTTAGCCTGCGCGTTGGGGATGGGGTTCGGTTTGGTCACCGCCGAGCGCCTGTAATTCCGCCGGCCACAGCAGGACGTTCTTAATCCCAAAGCGGCTTGCCAGCCCGGCCGCCGCTTGCCGGACTAAGGTCTCGCCGGCGACGAATTCCACCATCACCGGCAGGCGCAGCGACAAGGCAAGCAAGGAGGCGGTGTGGATCTCCCGCTCGCCGCCGGTGCCGGCGATCGCGCGGAAGGCGTGGACGGTAGGAATGCCTTGGTCGTCGTGGAGGAAGCTCAAGATCTCATCCACGCGATCGTGCCCTTCCAGAAGATACACCCGTCCCACCCATACGGTCTTGCTCTGCGTCATCGCTCTCCCCCGCGCAGTCCCAACCAAATGCCCAACGCGCATAGTAGCGCATTCAAAAGCACCAGGAAAAGCGCGAGCCGCCCGTGGTGTGGGTACTCGGCATCGGTCTCGGTCAAGAACATGGCGAGATACACCGTAGAGAACACGACGTACCCGCCGGCCAGCGCCACCTCCGCCCCCGCCCGCGCGCCTTCAGAGCCCAGCCAGCGCTCCAAAAGCGCTAGAACCCATCCGACCAGCGCCGCCCCCAAGAAATTGACCAGGCCAAAGGCGTACGGCACCGGCACGCCTTTCACGATCGCCACCCCGCGCCCGTAATAGAACAGGCTGCGCCCGCACAACAGTCCTAGCCACACCGCCCCAAGGCACGCCCCCACGCTCAAGGCCAGGTTGAACAGGGCCCGAACCCACTCTCCTTGCTGCAACAAGTACAAGGTCTCAAAGGCAAAGGTGGAAAACGTAGTCAGCGATCCGAACACCCCGACCAGGATACCGGCGCGGAACGCCACCGCCAGCCCTGCCCGCTCGAGCAGCAAAGCCTCGCTCATCAAGCCGATCAAAAACGACCCTAAGACGTTGACCGCCAAGGTGCCGTAAGGAAACCGGTGGCCGAGCCATAGATAAATGCTGCCGGCCAAAGCGTAGCGCAACAAGGCGCCGACCGCCCCCCCCAAAGCGATGGCCAAAACTTGCATCACGGCGCTTTTTGCCAGCCGGGCAGGCGTTCGGGCTCCAGGGCACCGAGCGCGGCCAGATAGCGGATCTGGGCCAATTGGTACGCGCTCACCGCCGCCTCGAGATCGAGCCTAGCGCGCGCCAGTTCGGTCTGGGCGTTGAGCACCTCGAGCAACAACGCCTTGCCGGCTCGGTAGCGCTCCTGCGCCAACTTAAGGTATTCTGCGCCGGCCTGAAGCTGTTCCTGGGCGAGCGGCAGGCGCTCCTTAGCCGCCTCGAGCTGGCTTTTAGCCGCGGCTACTTCCGCCTTGGCGGCATCGCTCGTCTGCTGCAAGCGCACCCTGGCGATCTCGAACTCCCGCTCGCGCAGCCGGATTTGATCCCATTTATCCAAAGACAGGCGCCAACCTAGGAACACGCGCACCTGATCCTGCACGGCAAGATCAGAGATTTTTTGGCCCAAACCGGCGCGCCGCCACTCCACCTCCAGATCCGGACCGAACAGCTGCCACCAGGCCGAGGCGATCTGCTCGCGGGCCGCTGCCAGATTTTGCTCCAGGTATTTAAGGTCGAGACGCCCGGAGACATTCTCCGGCGGCAGGCCAGGTACCGTTTGCGCGATCGGCGGCTCTGCGGGCACCAGCCAAACGCGCGTGTCCCAGCGCACCACCTGAGCCAGACGAATGCTCGCCTGGCGCCAGGCGTCGTTCGCCGCCACCTGTTGGCTTTGGGCTTCGGCCAAGGCCGCTTGCGCCTGGGCCAGGTCGGAACGCAAAGCAATTCCCCCCGCCACCTGCGCCTGCACCAGGTCGGCGATCGCGCGCCTCGCCTCAACGAGCTGCCCGGCAATCCCCATGGCGGCGCGGGTGAGCACCAGGTCTTGGTACAACTGCCCGATGCCGAGCAACACCTGCTGGCGCGCATCCAAAGAGCGATAGCGGCTGGCCAGAGACTTGTGCCAGCGGGCGCGCACCTGATGCAGCTGGGCGCCGAGGTTCCAGCTCAAAGCCACCCCAAGTTGGGGGTCGTAGCGCTCGAAGGTGGTCTGGCGCAATTCCCCGAAACTTCCCTGCTGGCGGCCGTCGAGGCGGAAAAATCCCGCTCCCAGCGAAAGCGCAGGCAACCACCCATGCTGAGCGGCGGCCAACGCATCCTGCGCCGCCGCCTCTTCTAAGGCCGCAAGCGTCAGTTCCAGGTGATTTTGTAACGCCGCTTCGACGACCTGCGGTAAGGACACCTCGCGGGACTCTTCCGCGCTCGCCCAGGCGCACGCCCACGCGAGCAGTAGCCATCTTAAAACCCGGACCATCACCACATGAAGATCGCCACCTGCGCTCTCAAACCCGGCAACAGCCCGGGCGCAAACGGCAGATCCGCCTCGGCCCGCAGGTTGCCGTCTGCACCCAGCGCCGCCGCAACGCGCGCCAGCTTGGCCTGATACACCTCGCCGGGAAGGGCGTGGAAGCGGATCCGCAGCGGATCGCCGAGGCGCAGATAAGGGGCAAGACGCGGCGGCACTTTAACGACGAGGCGCAGTTTATCTAAAGACACCAACTCGACCACCGGGGTGGCCTGGGAAATCAAGGCCCCGGTATGCACCCAGCGGCGGGTGACGATGCCGGCGAACGGCGCGCGGATTTTGGCGAACGCACGCTGTGCCTGCAAGCTCTCCACTTCGGCCTCAATGGCACGCACCTTGGCTTCGAGCACGCGCGCTTTGGCTTCGGCAGCCGCCAGCGCCTCTTCGGCACGGTCGACTTCTTCGGCGGTGACCGTTCCCTGGCGCTGGTCGGCCAGACGGCGCAGGCGGGAGGCGATGCGCCGCTTAAAGGGCAAGATGTGCTCCTGCCGCACTCGCTCTGCTCGAACCTCGGCCAGGCGCGCTTTTGCCCGGCGGAGCTTGGCTTCCAGTTCGGGGACGCTCAATTCGGCGATCACCTCGCCCGCTTGGACGCGGTCGCCCAAATCCACGTAGATCGCCTGCAGGTAGCCGCTGACGCGGGCCGGAAGCGCTACGTGCTCGAACGCTTCCAGATAGCCTTCCAAATTGACGACCTGTTGCTCGACGTTTTCCCGGATCTTGGCCACGGGCAATTCCCAGGGCGCCGCGTGCAGGGTTCCCAGCCACACCAGCGCCGCCAGTTTCACCCAAGCGCGCATCCTTTAAGCCAAGAGGTTGACGAGAACCTGCGCGTAGACTTGGGCCAGTTTCGCCAAATCTTCCACCGCTGCCCATTCGTTGACCTGGTGGATGGAGGCGTTGAGAAGCCCAAGCTCGACCACCTCCGCCCCCAGCGGGGCGATGAAGCGCCCATCGGACGTCCCTCCGGCGGTAGAAAGCGCCGCTCGCCTCCCTAGGACGCGTTCCAGGGCGGCCTGCACCGCCTCGATGAGGCGCGTGCCGGTAGTCAAAAACGGACGCCCCGCCAGGCGCCAGTCGAGTTCGTAGTCCAGACGGTAATGGGCCAAGATGGCTTCCACCCTTTGCTGGAGGGCTTCGGCGGTGAGCGCCGGCGAGAAACGAAAGTTGAACTGCGCATCCAGCTGCCCGGGGATGACGTTGTCGGCCCCCACCCCCGCCTGGAGGTTGACGATCTGAAAGCTCGTGGGCGGGAAATACTCGTCGCCCTCGTCCCAAACCTCCTCGGTAAGATGGAGCAGCGAGCGGGCAAAGGCGTGGATGGGGTTGCTAGCCTTGTGCGGATAGGCCACGTGCCCTTGTTTGCCAAAGACCCGAATCCAGCCGGTCAGCGAGCCGCGCCGGCCGATCTTGATCGTATCGCCCAACTCCGCCTCGCCCGAAGGCTCGCCCACCAAGCACCAATGGATGCGCTCGTCGCGCGCCTGCAGGACCTCGACCACCTTGGCCACGCCGTTTTCCGCCCGGCCCTCCTCGTCGGAAGTGAGCAGCAACGCGATCGAGCCCTGGGGCTGCGGGTGCGCGGCCAAGAACTTCTGGCAGGCGACGACGAAGGCGGCGATGGCCCCTTTCATGTCCGCCGCCCCACGGCCGTAGAGCCTGCCGTCGCGCACGTGGGGAACAAACGGCGGGGAGGTCCAAGCGGCCAGGGGACCTGGCGGCACCACGTCGGTGTGGCCCAAAAACACCAGCAGAGGCTCGGCCTCGCCGCGGCGCAGCCAAAGGTTGCGGGTGTCGGCAAAGTCCAAAAACTCGGCGCGAAAGCCCAACGGCGCCAGCGCCTCGGCGACAAGCTCCATGCAGCCGCCGTCTTCCGGCGTAATGGAAGGGCGTGCGATCAAAGCTTGGGCGAGTTCCAATACGTCCATCTCAAACGTCCCGCAACAGCTCGTTGATGCTTACCTTGCTGCGCGTGCGCTCGTCCACCTGCTTGATGATCACCGCGCAGTACAAGCTGTGGCTGCCGTCTTTGGCCGGCAGACTGCCCGGCACCACCACCGACCCGGCCGGCACCCGCCCGTAGAGAATCTCGCCGGTCATGCGGTTGTAGATCTTGGTGCTCTGGCCGATGTAGACCCCCATCGAGATCACCGAGCCTTCTTCGACGATCACCCCCTCGACGATTTCCGAGCGCGCGCCGATGAAGCAGTTGTCTTCGATGATCGTCGGATTGGCCTGCAAAGGCTCGAGCACCCCGCCGATGCCGACCCCTCCCGACAAGTGCACGTTCTTGCCGATCTGGGCGCAAGACCCTACCGTGGCCCAGGTATCGACCATGGTCCCGGAATCCACATAGGCGCCGATGTTCACGTACGAAGGCATCAGCACCACCCCGGGGGCGATATACGCGCCGCGGCGGACGTTGGCCAAGGGCACCACGCGCACCCCATCGCGGCGAAAGTCCTCGGGCCGGTAGCCGGCGTATTTGAGTTCGACCTTATCGTAAAAATTGGTGGGGGCCGAATCCATCATGCGGTTGTCGAACACGCGGAACGACAGCAGCACCGCTTTTTTGAGCCACTGGTTGACCTGCCATTTGCCGTCCTTTTTCTCGGCCACCCGCGCCTGGCCCGAATCCAAAAGGCAAATGGCCGCCTCGATCGCTTCTTTAAGCTCGGCGGTGGCGTTTTGCGGGGTAATCTGGGCGCGTTGTTCAAACGCTTGCTCGATAATTGCCGCCAGTGATTCGCTCATGTTTGCTTCCTTGGTATGCTAAATAAGGAGATGACAAGGATACCGAGCTTGCCCGCCCATGGGCAACCGTAGCTTAGCAAGCGCGCGCCTTTTCCTTACGCTGCTTGGCTTGAGCCTGCTTTTGGGCGGCTGCGCCGCGCCTTCCGTACGCCCCGCGAAACCGCCTCTCTCCGGCCACCCGATCGTCCGCGAAGCCGTCCGCCTGACCGGCGTTCCTTACCGCTATGGCGGTGAGTCCCCGCGCGGCTTCGATTGCAGCGGGTTGGTGTACTACGTCCATAAGCGTCTAGGAATGTCCGTACCCCGCACCGCCGAGGCGCAATGGCGCGCCTGCCGGCGCGTCAAGCGCGCCCAACCGGGGGATTTGGTGTTCTTCCGCCCGCCTAAACAAAAGATCCACGTCGGCATCTATTTAGGGGACAATCGCTTCGTGCACGCGCCTGCCACCGGCAAGCGGGTCAGGATCGAGGCCCTCAACGGTTACTGGCGGCGCTGCTATCTCGGCGCGGGCCGGTTCTGGGACTAGAGCGTGCGCGCAAACTCGGCGATCCGCGCTGCCGCCTCTTGGCTTACCGGTAAAGGCTGCACCCAAGCGATGCGCACGTAACCGTAGCCTGGGTTGAGACCGTCGGCGGTGCGCGCTAAAAAGCTTCCCGGCAGCACGGTGACGTTCTGGGTCGCAAACAGGCGGCGGGCGAACTCGCGATCGTCGATCGGGGTCTTGAGCCAAAAATAAAACGCAGCCTCAGGGACCTCGACCTCAAACACCGCGCTTAAAATTTCCGCCGCCGCCAACAAACGCTCGCGGTAACTTTGCCGGCCGGCCTCCACGTGGGCCTCATCGCCCCAAGCCGCGATGCTGGCGTATTGGGTCGGCAGCGGCAGGGCGCAGCCGTGGTAGGTACGGTACAGGCTATAGCGCTCTAAGATGGCCGCGTCCCCGGCGACAAACCCCGAGCGCAGGCCCGGGGCGCTTGAGCGCTTGGACAGGCTGTGGAACACCACGCAGCGGGAAAATTCGCGGTCCCCGAACTCCGCCGCCGCCTGCAGGAGGCTGGGAGGCGGATCGCCCAAGTAAATCTCGCTGTAGCATTCGTCCGCGGCGATCACAAAGTCAAAGCGGTGGGCCTTCTCGATCAGGCGCTTGAGGGTAGGGAGCGCGATCACCCGGCCGGTGGGATTGGCCGGCGAGCACACGTACAAAAGCCGGCAACGGCGCCAGACTGCCTCCGGCACGGCGTCGAAATCGGGCAGAAAGCCGGTGGAGGCGGTGGCGTTCAAATAATACGGTTCGGCCCCGGCCAACAAGGCCGCCCCCTCGTAAATCTGGTAGAAAGGATTGGGCATCAGGACGATAGGGGTTTCTCCTGCGTCGACCACCGCCTGGGCGAAGGAAAACAACGCCTCGCGCGTCCCAGCCACCGGCAGCACCTGGCGTTCTGGGTCCACCTCCGGCAGACCGAAGCGGCGCTTGAGCCATAAGGCGATGGCTTGGCGCAGTTCGGGCAGGCCGCGGGTGGTCGGATACCTGCCGAGCAAGCCCAAGCGTTCGGTTATCGCTTGAGCGATCAAGGGGGGCGGGGGGTCTTGCGGCTCGCCGATGGAGAGCACGATGGGGGATTTGTCTTTAGGCGGGACGATTCCGGCTTTGAGCTGGGCCAGCTTTTCGAAAGGATAAGGTTGCAGTTTGGCAAGCCAAGGATTGGTCATGACGGCTCTCGCAATAGCTGCTGCAAATCGGCTTTGAGGTCTTCTTCAGGCAACGCGGCGCTCACCAAAAGCCTAGCCCGGCCCTGGCGGTCGAACACCAACACCTGGCTGCTGTGAAGCACCTCGTAGTCGCCGCCAGAGCCTAGGCTCTGTTTCTGGTAGGGGAGAAAATAGCGGCGGGTCAATTCTTCAAGCTGCGCCTGGCTGCCGGTCAATCCGACAAACCACGGGCCGAAACGGCGCACGTAAGCCTCCAACACCTCCGGCGAGTCGCGCTCCGGGTCTAGGCTCACGAACAGCACCTGGATCTTGGCTTGGCTGTCTTCGATGCCCTCGAGCACGGCCGCCAGGCGCGCTAAAGTGGCCGGACACACCCCCGGGCAATGGGTAAAACCGGTAAACAACAGGACGATGCGGCCGAGGAAGTCCTCCCCGCGCCGGATCTCGCCATGGGTGCCGGCAAGGGTGAAATCCAAGGGCGGGAGCTTGCCGCTCACGTCCACGGCGTGCCAGGTAGGTCGGCTACAGGCGATCAACAAGCCGAGCCACAGGGTTAAGATGCTTCGCAGGAGCATCGGCCAATTTGTAACGTAAGCCTCCATAACGCTGAACGCACCGCCCCAAGGCATAGCGCAAAACGGCTTTGGGGCCAAAACATTGTACCCGAGTCCTGGCCCGGGTGATGGCGGTGTAGACCAACTCCCGGCTCAACACTTCGGAAGATTTGGTCGGCAGCACCAAAAGCACCCGATTAAACTCCGAACCCTGCGCTTTGTGCACGGTCATGGCAAAACAGGTCTCATGGGCCGGCAGGCGCGCCGGGGAAAACCCGCGCCCGCCTTCAAACCACACCTTGTCTTCCAGGCAAACGCCGACATCGCCGTTGAACAGCCCCAACTCTGGAGCGTTCTCGGCGATCAAAATCGGCCGCCCCGGATAATACGCGCTGCGCGATGCGATCCACCCTTTACGTTTAAAGCGCAGCCAAAGTTCCTGATTGAGCCAATCCGAACCCAAAACCCCACGGCGATGGGCGCACAACACCCGAAACTGGGCCAACTCGGCGAGCAGCTCGTCGGGAGCTGCGCCTTGGGCAAGCTTTTGCCAATAGCCGGAAAACCCCTCGTCCAAAGCCTGCCACAAGCATTCCTCGCGGACCGGCAGATAATCGGCCCCGAGCCGTCCCTCGAACTCCTTAGCCTTTCCGGCCTTGACCGCCTCGGCCAGGGCGCAAAGGCGCGCATCGAAGCGGTGGGTGGTGGTCAGGCGAAAGGTGTGGGCAGGGAGCCCGTCGCACAGATCGGCCAGCACGCTGCCCTCCTCCACCGAGGCGAGCTGATCGCGGTCGCCTAAAAGGTACAGCGCCCCTTCCGGCGGCAAGGCCTGAACCAACTTGGCTACAAGCGCCAAGTTCACCATCGACGCCTCATCGACCACCACCGCCGCGTAAGGCAAGGGGTTGTCGGCGTCGTAACTCACCCGCGCCGTCTCCGGACGCGCCCCGAGCAGGCGATGCAGCGTCGTCGCTTCGGTGGGAATCACCGCCCTGACCGCCTCCGGCAGCGGCAGCTCCTTAAGACGCCGAAAGCTTTCTTTAAGCCGCTGCGCGGCTTTGCCGGTCGGGGCGGCCAGGGCGATGGGCCTGCCTTCGCCCAAACGCCCTTGCCAGGCGAGCAAAGCGACCAGCTGCAAGGCGGTGGTGGTCTTGCCGGTGCCCGGCCCGCCGGTAAGAATGCCAAAGTCCACTTGCGCGGCCCCATAGACCGCCTCGCGCTGGGAAGCGTCCAGCTTCAAGGCCTGCGCTAGGCAATCGAGCTTGGCCGTATCCACCGGGTGCTTGGCTCGTGCCAAGCGCCGCACCCCGGCGGCGAGGGTTTCTTCGTAGCGCCATAGGCGCTGAAAATAAAGGCGGTCGTCTTCCAGCACCAAAGGCGCCTTCCCGTGCGGCAGGTAAAGGCCTTTGAACTTCGCCACCCAAGCGCGCTGCTTGCGCGTGAGCTTTAAACACACGTGGCCTAGCTCTTGGGCCTTGAGCAAGTCGCTCAACAGCGGGAGCAAACCTTCCGTGGAGCACCCGAGGCGGCGCTTAAAAAAGTCGGCGAGCGCCGGGGCCGCAGGATGGATTTCATCCGCCATCCAAAAGTCCCTCCAACTGCGCGATCCAGCTCTCTTCGGGGCGAAACCCAAACACGCCGCTTCCCGGAGTTTGGCCGTCCATGCCGCGCACGAACAGATAGCGCACTCCCCCGAAATGGTCCGCGTAGCGGTAATCCGGCAAGCGCCGCTTGAGATAGCGGTGGACCGCTAAAGCATACAGCAAGGCCTGCAAGCCGTAATCGTGATCGCGCATCGCTCTTGCCAAGCCCTCTGGACGGTAATCTTCCAATTCGTTGGATTTGTAGTCGATCACGTAAAACCGCCCCCGGTGCGCGACCACCAGATCGATAAAACCCTGCAAAAACCCGTGCACCGTCGGGAATTCCAAAGGCCGAAACCAGGTTTGCCCCGCGCATAAACGATTAAAAAGGGAAGCATTCAAGCCTCGGACCGGCAACAAAAACTCGAGCTCTTTGAGCTGAAGCTGAGGGGGAATGTCTTTGAGGGCAAACTCCGGCACAGGCGTGGTCAAAGCGCGCGCGATAAGCGATAAAAGCTCGGCTCGGTCGACCTCTTCCGGCAGCCCAGAGAGATCGACCTCGCCCTTTAGGAGCGCGCCAAAGGGGTAGCGCTCGAGCAGCCCGTGCAGCAAGGTTCCAAACGCCGCGCCTTTGAGTACAGACGGCGTTTCCTCTTCGCCCTCCTCCAGCAGCCGCGCCAGCCAGCCTTCGCTCGCTTCCCGCAGCTGCCCACGCACCAGGGCCGAATAACTGGTCAGCACCCGGCTCGCCACCGGGGCGCGCGGCAAAGGCTCAGGTTCGACGAGCTCCTCCTTATCCAAAGCCAGATTCAGCCGCACGCTCACGTTCTCGGCAAGCTCCCGGCGTTCGTAGCGAAAACGCTCGGGATGGGTCGCCGCCAAAGCTTGCGCGCTCCCATACAGGTCTTTTTGTCCTGTGCAAGCGGTCAGAAGATGGGCCAAAGGCGACCAAAGCGCCTCCTTGGCCGCCTTCTCTAAAAGATAGACCCGCAAGTTGGCCTTGGCCCGGGTCAGCGCCACATACGCCAGGCGCAACGCCTCCCGCCGCGCCTCGAGGCGGCAAGTGTTTTTGGCTTGGGCGAAGACTTCCGGCGCAAGTTCGAAGACGACTTCCAGCGCCTCGAGGGTCTGGACCTGAACCCAAGGAGGCTTTGCCGATAGGCGCTTCTCCGGCAGCCACAGATCAAAGACCAAGACGATCGGGTATTCAAGCCCTTTGGCGCTGTGCATGGTCACCAGCTCCACCGCTTCCTCGTCGCTCTCCAGCCTGAGCTGTTCGTCTTCGCGCGGGGGGTGGACGAGGCGCCGGCGGTACCAGGTCAGGAGCGCCTGGGGGCTCAAGCGATTGCGGCTCGCCGTCTCTTGCAGCATTTCCAGCAGATGGCGTAGATCCGCCAACGTGCGCTTGCCGGAGCGACTCGCGGCGATGTGCTGCCATACCGCAAAGCGTGCGAACAGCTCTTCCACCGCCACCAGCAAGCTCTCGCGCCACCAAAGTTCCCCGGCCTCGGCAAACGCGGTGAGCAGCTCCTCCGCCTGCCCGCCGCCCTTTTCCCAGGTGGCCAGATCCCGAGCGTCCAGGCCGAACCAGCCGTCGGCCAGCACCCGCTTGATCCGCCGCCAATCCCCCGCCTCAAGCAGCGCTTCGCACAGCCTATAAAGCTTTTTGGCGGTGTCGGTGTTCCAGACCGAACCGCGGTCGATGAGCACCGCCGGGATCGCAAACTCGCGCAAAACGTCGCGGACCCGGCGTGCGGTGTTGTTGTCGCGCACCAGCACCGCGATGTCGGCCGGTCTAATGGGGCGCAGCTCGCCGTTTTCCCGCAGGCGGTGGCTCTGCAAGAGGCAAGCGATGTCGGCGGCCGCCTGGCGCGCGAGCCGCTCTACGGCCTGCTCCTGGCTAGAGTAGCGATAAGGCGCCCCGCGCTCGTAAAAGGCGCACCAGACCAAAGGGGGAACCTCCTGTCCTTCCAAGAGCAGCGCCCATTCCGCGGCGCTGCAGCCGGCCTCGACCGGATGGTAAACGAGCCTTGGGTCTAAAAAGGGGCCTTGCGGGTCCTTAACCGCGCCGAACAAGTCGTTGATCGCCGCCACCAATTGCGGGTGGGAGCGGTAATTGGTGCCAAGTTGCCAAAAATGGGTCGCGGCCTCGCAGGCTTTGAAGTATACGGAAAGATCCGCTCCCCGCCAGGCATAGATGGACTGCTTGGGATCGCCGATCAAAAACAGCCAGTGCTCCCCGTCCCCAAACAGGGAAGCAAAAATCTGCCACTGATGGCGGTCGGTGTCCTGAAACTCATCGATCAGCACCACCTTAAAGCGCCGCTTTAAAGCCCAAAGCGCCGGGCTTTGCGGGGACTCGGCCAGCACCTTGGCAAGACGGCGGAGGGCAAAATCGTGGGTTATCCACCCTTGTTCGCGAAGCCGCCGTTCGTACTCCTCGACCCAGGCGCGATGGGCGTCTTGGAGCCAAGCGATTTGATTCCGCCTTTGGCGGCGGCCCAGTTCCGCCAACGCCTCGAGCACCTCCCGGTGGCAAGAAAACTGCGGCAGGCGCTCGAGCTCTTTGGCCTTGAGCTTGCGCGCGTTGATCTGGCTGGCGAGAAACTCCAGAAGATCGGGCTTAAAGCCCAACTCCGGCAGGCGTTCGGGAAGCCCTTCTTCCTGGCTAAGCTGCGCCCACCAGCGGCGGGCCTCTTGATTGAGAATTTCACTCCCGCACAGCTCGTCCATCCAGGAAGCAAAAGCACGCCACCGATTCGCCGCCAAGCGCGTATCCCAGGCCTCCTGGCTCAGCTCGGGGACAAACCGCACCGGCGGCGGCCAGTCCTTTAAAATCGCATACAGCGCGTCTGGAGTCGGGACCTCGCTAAGGATCTGCCGCCATTCGCGCGCGGACAGGGTAGCCATTTGCCGGCGCCAGAAATCGTCGACGATCGCTTGGTTGAAGGCGTCTTCTTCTTCCAGCAGGGTTTGCGCGAGCCGCTCGCCGGCCTCCAGGGCCTGCTGGCGCAACAGCTGATGGCAAAAGCTGTGAATCGTCTGGATCGGCATCAGGTCGAGCTTAAGAAGCTCGGCCTCGAGCTGACTTTTAGCCGCCTCGGGGTCTTTGAGCCCCGCCGCCCAGGCTGTAAGCGCCCTGTCCTCGCCGCGCCCATCCCCCCGCACCGCCTCGCGCGCCTCGATCAGGCGCGTTTGGATGCGCTGGCGCAGCTCGGCGGTGGCGGCGTTGGTGAAGGTGACCACCCCGATCTCCTCTACCGATATCCCCTGTTCCACCACGAAGCGGACCACGATCTGGGCGATGGAGTAGGTCTTGCCCGTCCCCGCGCTGGCCTCGATCAGATGAATGCCCGGAGCAAACTGCGCCGTATAGAGGTCCAGCCTATCCATCCGCATCGAGCTCGACAAACTGCACCCCAGTCAAAAGTGAGCGGTAAACGGCAAGCGCAGCGGCGGGAAAATCCGCCGGCAAAGGCTCGGCAAACAACAGGGCAAAGGCCTCCGGCAAGCCCTGCAGAGGGCATTTTGCCCGCCACTTGGCCTCGTCGCGCTCCAAGATCCAGCGCCAACCCCACTCGGCCAGCCAGGGAGAAGGCTTGTTCCAGTGCTCCAAAAAGTGAACCAGCCAGGGACGCAGCGCGTCTGCCCAATCGGGCAGCGGGTCAAAGCGCCACACCTTAACGTCGCCCTCCTTCGTCAAGGCCACCAGCCAACTGGGAGAAGGCGCTACCGCTTGCTTGAACGCGTGCTTGAGCCAAGCTTGGAAAAAGTGTTTGCCTTGAAACTTGGCGAACTCGACGAACACGCTGCCCTCACTGCGGCAGTCGGCGAGGGTCACGACCACCTGCACGCCCTCCACCGTCACGATCGCCGTGCGCTTGGCGACTTTAGGTAAGGCGCCTAAAGCCAAAGCCGCCCGTTGCAAGCGCCGCACCTTGGCCAGCTCGCCGGCAAAGGCCAGCCTTCCTGCCTCCCCTTGCGGCCACTCTCCCGACTTTTGCTTGTTCTTTAGCCAAAGCCAAGGGTCTTGGCCCACCTCCAAGGCCGCAAACAAAGCCTTGCGCGCGCGCCAGCCAAGCCGTCCATCGACGGCGAAAGGCTCGCGCGCCTGGGGCACCTCGTCACGTTGGCGCATCGCAAGATTTAAGCGGTTGCGGCAGAACCAGTCTTGGGCGTCGGCGTAAAACTCGAGCAGATCCTTTAAAGACAAGCGCTCGGGCGCCCTCCCCGCAAGCTCGAAGCCTTCTGGCCAAAAGGGCTTGGGCAGGTCCGAAGGCCTTGCCCGCGCTATGGAGAAGCGCCGCCGATCCACGCTGCGCGGCGGGCCGTGGGTTTCGGCGGCGCGAAAATACACGGGGTGGAACGGCAGCGAGGGATGCTCGTAGATCCAGCGCTTAGGTCTTACGCCGTAGCGGTCCAGCGTGTCGATGAGTTCGCTCACCACCTGCGCCACCGGCCTTGGCTCGTTCTTCTCCGGCGTCAAGCCCTGACAGCAAAGGATAAGATGCTCGCGCGTCGAGAGGATCAGCTCCAGAAACTGATGCCGCTGCTCTTGGCGCAAATCCCTATCCCCCAGGCGCGGATGGGCGGCGATGAGATCGGCAGACTGCGGCGTCTCGCGCCGGGGGAAAGCGCCGTCGTTCATCCCCACCACCGCCACGACCTTGAACGGTACCGCGCGCATGGGAAGCATCGTGCAGCAGGTGATGCCGCCGCTCAAAAACCCCAGGCTTTGATACTCCTCTTCCACCTGGCTGCCGAGCCAGTCCAGAATGATCTCTAGCCCTACCGGCTCAGGGTAACTCGCCTCATCCGGCAAGGTTTCAAGGAGCTCCTCCAGAGCTTGGCGCGCTGCCAGCATGTCCCGCGTCTCGGCGACCAGCGCCCGGCTGAATTCGCGCAAAACCGCGCGCCATCGAGTCGGGGGCCGCGGCTCCTTAAGTTCCGCCCACCAAAATTGCAAGGTGCGGACGAATTCGGCCAGGCGGAACACGACCGCCCCGCTTTGGCCTTCCACCTCGGCATAGGGGACGACCTCCTGCCAGAGGTCCTCGCTGTCCAGCATCCAGCCGAGCAGCAACCGGTCTACTCCCAGCCGCCAGCTGTTGTGTTCCCCTTCCGGTAGGCCCAGCGCCGCGCGCTGGGCGCCGTCCAGCCCCCAGCGGATGGCGCATTTTGCGATCCAATCCTCGATCCTGACCAAGTCCACAGGATTTAAGCCGAATTTCTCCCGCACCGGCGCGCGCCCCAGCAGCTCGATCACCGCCGTCCATTCAAAGCGGGAGGTGAGCGTCTTTAAGGCGGCGAGCAGAATCTGGATGAGCTCGTTGTCGTTGCCCAGCACCCGATCGGCGATGTGGTGGGGAAGATCGCGCAGCACCGCCTCCAGGTAAGGGCGGTAGGCGCCGATGTCGGGCGCCATCACCGCCATATCCTCTAAGGTTAAGCTCGGGTCTTGGGCAAAGAGCTGCAAAAACCGGTCGCGCACCACCTCCATCTCGCGCAAGGGGGTGTGGCAAAGGTGCAATTCGATCCCGACCGGAAGCTCGGCGGGCAGCGGGGTCAAGGTTCCGGCGGCCAAATCGTTCTGCAGGTGCTGAAGCACGCTGCGCGGGGGATCGTGGCGGAAGAACGCCGCAGAGTGCAGCTCCGGCTCCAGTTTTTCCAGCAGCAGGCGCTGAAACTGGGCGCCGCGCTGGCCCAAGGCCACCAACAACGGATGATGCCAGCGTACCCATTCGGCCTCCGGCCCCGCCTTAAGCCAAGCCTGCGCCCTCGCGCGCTTGCTCGGCAGATCGGCCCAAAATCCCTCCACCGGGCTGAGCACGAATAAGTGCACGTCGGTGTGCTGAGCCAAGGCTTTGAGCACTTCCACCATCAGCGGCGGCAACAGGCCAATGCCAAACAGGTACACCGCCTGCGGCAGCACGCCTTTGGGGACCGGCTTGGCGAGCCGGGCGATCAGGTTCTGCCACAAAAGCCCGCGGTGCCCTTTAAGGCGCGGATACACGCGCCGCCACAGCGCCGCCTGCCAGGCTTCCATGGCGCGGTCTAGCCCCCCAGATTCAGCCGCTTTGCCCTGCTGCCAGGCCGCGAGCCAATCCGGGCGCTGAATCTGGTACTGGTCGAACAGGTTGGCGAGCTGGCGGGCCAGCTGAAAGCGGCGCAGCTCAGGACCGGGACCGCCCAAGTACCGGCGCAGCACCGGATTTTCCTGAAATTCTAAAGCCTTAAGCTCGGCGTCGAGCAACCACAGCAAGCGCGCGCGGTCAAACGCCTCGTCGTGCAGTCTCAGCCCCAAACTGGCGGCCACGCCGGCAAAGAAGCGGTGAGGAAAGTCAAAGCGGCCGTGGGCAAACACTCCTTGCGCCTTAGCCAGTTGCATCTTGAGCCAGCGCTCCATCCCCCGCCCCTGGATCACAAACTGAAGTGGCTCGAACGGCCCCAAAGTTACGTGCTCAAGGACCGTCACAAGCTGCTCGAACAGGATTTCGCTGCGGTTGCTGGTATGGAGCGCAAACATCGCTACTTATTAAAAAGCGCGACCCCAAAAAACGCCCTCCCCGGAACGAGCCAAGAGGTATAGGCGGCTTCTTGAAAGAGGCTCGTGGAGGAGCGCGGATCGAGCAACAGCCAGGCCAACCCTCCTTCCTGCCGCAGATCGAGTAAAAGATCGCCCGGATGGAGGGTCAAACTCTTGAGCTCCTCACGCGCCCGGACCGCCACCGCGCGCCGCGCGACCACCCCTTGCCGCCACCGCCGGACCTTGACCTGCTCAAGCCACAGGCGCTTTCCCACTACCGTCTGCGCCCGGTCGAGCCTGCGGTAGCCGAGGCCGTGGCGGTCGAGCAGGCGCGCGGTCTCGGCCCGATGCGCGGTGATCGCATAATACCTAGGCAATAGGTGCCAGTCCTCGGCCACGATCCGGCCAAGATAGGTAAACTCCCGGACGGTCTCTTGACCGTCGTCTAGGCGGCGCAGGGCGATGGCGATCTTGGGGCAAGCAGGCAAAGGCCCGTACCGCGCTTGCAGCGCCACCAGCGGCGCTTGGCGGTCCCTGGCGGCAGCAATCCGACCGAGCAGCTCTTGCCTAAAGGCGATAAGCTTCTCTAAAAACGCTTGAACGCACAGCCGCTGCTTGGCCAGCCGCGCTTTTATGTTGCGCGGGGTGGGCCAGTCGCCGGGCGGGTCCAGGCGGTTTTCCACCAACAGCGCGAAAACCCCTCGCATCCCCGCGTAATTGCGCAGGTTGCGCAAGGAAATCCCGCCGTGGGTGATGGGCTGAGCGATCGAAGTGATCTCGCCGATGTAATGGCGCGCGGGCAAGCCTTGGGAGCGCACCGCGTCCACCAACTCGGGCAGGAAGACGTATTTGGCGAACAGCCTCAGTTCCGGGGCCACGTTCGGGTAGTTGGCGTATTCGAACTGAGCCTCGAAGTCGGTCAGATAGCCCTGCGCGCCCAAAGATTTGCGCTTGAGGACAGCCGATTCGTGCACGTCGAGCAACGCGTGGGGCCGAAACTTGAGAAGCAGCTTGACCAGGCTTTGGGTTTCCGGCTGCGACAAGCGCACGTAATCGGTGCTTAAGTTTACCCCCGCGGCGTTGACGCGCCGGTGCAAATCGCGGCCGTCCGGGTTGGAGTTGGGGATCAAGATTAAGTCCAGATGGGCGAGCAAAGGCGGCCAAAGACCGGCCGCCACGTCGTCGGCCAGGCTCAAGAGCGCCTCGGTCCCCGAAGGTTCGGTGCCGTGCTGCCCGGCAACCAACATCACCGTAAGTTTCGTGGGAGACGAGCGCCCCGTGCGCAAAAATTCAGGATCGTCAGAAAGCAACAAGGCGACCAGCGGGCGGCCGCCGGCCGAGCGGCCGTAGGGGAGGAAGCGGGCAAGCGGGGAGCGGTCGGCGAGCTGCGCCAAAAACGTCGCGATCTGGGCCGTATCGGGAAGCTTTTGGTAGCCGGCCTCTTCCAAAGGCGTCCAGGCTTTCGCTTGCGCTGCCAAAACGAGCAGCCCAAGCCACCACAGGCGCTTTATTTCTTGCTTTAGCCAGCGCACAATCGCTTTTGCATCCATCCCATAACTGCTTCAACGAGGAGGGGACTTATGCCTACCAAATTGGGTCTGGCTTTATCAGGCGGAGGCTTTCGCGCTTCCTTTTTCCATCTTGGGGTGTTGGCGCAGCTGGCCGAAGCAGGTCTCCTGCGCCACGTCGAGGCGATCAGCGCGGTCTCTGGCGGGGCCATCATCGCCGCCTTGTACTACCTGCACCTCAAGCGACTGCTGGAAGAAAAACCCGATGCGGAAATCACTGACGCAGATTATACCGCCCTGGTCCAAACGGTGATCGGGGAATTTCTCCAGGCGACCGAACAAAACCTGCGCATGCTCACCTTCGCCGACTTTACCGCCAACTGGAAAATGCGCCGCCCCGATTATTCTAGAAGCGACAGGCTCGCCGCGCTTTACGATCAATGGCTGTACCGCAAGGCGGCAGGCAAGAACTGGATCGAGATGCGCGAGCTGAAGATCCGCCCGCCCGGTTTTCCTCATTTTCACCCCTATTACCACAATTGGCTCCGCCGGGCCAAGGTCCCGGTCCTCGTCCTCAACGCCACCACCTTGAACACCGGCCGCAACTGGCAGTTCACCGCCCGCACCATGGGCGAACCCAAACCAACCTGGCGAGAGAGCGACAGCCTCCCCATCCGCCTGCGCCGCGCGCCAGACTACCGGCACATGGTCCTGCGCCAGCAGCATTTCACCCTGGCCCACGCGGTGGCCGCCTCGAGCGCCGTTCCCGCCCTGCTGCACCCTTTAAGCCTAAGCGACCTATACCGCTCCCATTGCCTGCCCGTACGCGTCCAGCTGGTGGACGGCGGGGTCCACGACAACTTGGGAATTTCCGCGCTTGTAGACGAGGGATGCACTCATTTTGCGATCAGCGACGCTTCTGGGCAACTGGGCTTCGAGAAAGAGCCTGAAACTTCGCCGGCCTTTGTCCTCGCCAGGACCGCTGCGATCCTGCAGGAGCGAATCCGGCAGGAAAGCCTAAACCGCCTGGTCGAAACCCGAGGTCGGGAAAACGTGGCTTTCGTCCACCTGCGCCAGGGGCTGGCCGTGCGCGAGCTCGCCTGGATCGGCCAGGACGACCAGCCGGCCGAGAAAGACCAAATAATATTCCCAGCGCCGCAATGCCCCGACATCGCCCCCGAGGTTCAGGAGCATCTGGCGCGCATCCGCACCGATCTGGACGCCTTCACCGAGGTGGAAGCCTATTCCCTGATGCTCGCCGGTTTTCTCCTAAGCCGGCGGGAGCTGGCCGACCGCCGGAACCTGGGTTATCCGCCAAGCCAGGCAAACCATCTGCGCTGGCCCTTTTTGGCCATTGGCCGCTGGATGAAAACCCCGAGCGCAGATTACCTGCGCCAACTGGAAGTGGGGAGGCTGCAATTTGGCAAGACTTTGCTGCTGTATCCCTCTCTGCTTGCCGGCAGCGCAACCCTGGTCCTTCTCGGCCTGGTCGCGCTGTGGCCGGTTTTGGCGAAGTGGCTCAGCCTAAAAGTTTCCCTCGGCGCCATCGCCGCGGGCTTGGGCCTGGTCGCGCTCGACCAACTGGCTCACAGGCTGGCGCGGGGCCGGTTGGCGCCCCTGATTCCGGTTTTGGCGTACTTGCCGCTTGGCTGGTATCCGACGTTTCGCCGAATCGTCCTGCGCGCCGTTCCGCCGGTAGTAGGAACGCTGTTTGTCAGGGCGTATCTAAGGTTCATCAACCCGCTGTTTTTAAACCGCGGCCGCCTGGCCAAGCTCAAGTGAGTCTTTGCCAAATGCCCGTCAGGCAAGGAAGCGCGATCCCGGCCTGGCGGGCTTCCTCAAGCACCCGCGCCAGGCGCGCTCGAGCGCGGCGGCCCAAGCAGGCGCGGTTTGGGCAGTCCTCGATGCCGGCGGCCACCCCGGCAATCAGCGCCTCCTTAGGCAGCGGGCGCCCGGCGCGCCATTCGAGCACGGTCAAAACTTCTTCGGCCACTTCGCGCGCGAACGCCGCGTGCCGATGCCAAAGCTCCCCTACCGTGCCGCCGGTGATCAGCCCAGCGAGGTTGACGGTGAGAATATAGAGAGACTTTTTCGCCAGCTCAAAGACCAGCGCCTCCTCGTCGGGCAAGATGCGGGTAGGAACGCCCAGCTTGGTCAAGGCTTCGGCCAACAGCGCCGCTTTCGGTCCATAGACCGGGGTGTCCAAGATATTGACCAGCGGTTGGCCCGGCCGCTTTTCGAACCAGACCACCGCCACGCTGACGCTTTCTAAGCCGTGTTGCCGCCAATCGCGCGGCATCAACTCGTTCTGAATCAGCCCAAGCCGGTCCCGCCACACCGGCGGCAAGCCCGCAAGCACTGGGTGGAAATCGTCCTCCCCGACCGCGACCAGCACCAACGCAGGCTCTGGGTAATCGCGCCCCACGGCGGCCAAATCCATCCCCCGCAGCACCGGATAGACCGGGTAACCCGCGCGCAAGAACCCCAAGGCGAACACCCCGCCCAGTTCGCCTAGGCCAATGACGACGACCGGAGAAACAGGCATCACAACAGTTTGACCAAAGTGGTCACCACGCCCACGGCGACGACCATCAAACTGCCCAGTTTGATGGTCATGCGGTATTCCAGTTGCTCGAGCCGGCTTTCCAACTGGATTCTGAGCCGATCGATCTTGTTCTCCAAATCGGTTCGCGTCTGCTCGATCTTATTCTCCAAATCCACCCGGGTCCGATCGATCTTGCTTTCTAAATCGGCCTGAGCGCGTTCAATCTTGCCCTCCAAATCGGCCCGCGTCTGCTCGACCTTGTTCTCCAAATCCACCCGGGTCCCATCGATCTTAGCTTCCAGATCCGCCCAAGCCTGCTCGATCTTGTTTTCCAGATTCGCGCGCGTTTTTTCCAGATCCGCTCGGACCGCACCGATCTCCGCCCGCAGACTGTGGCCAAGCGCTTCCAAGTCGTGCTTGGTCACGAGGTGCGTCTCGAGCATCTCCACGCCCGCCTCGATCAGCGTCTCGGCCTGGGCTTCGGTAAAACCCGCCTCTTGCAGACGCTTTACCAGCTTATGGGTATCCAACGTCATCGCCATACCTTTTTACTCCCGCCTCTTCGCCCACCGGATATGCTGCTCGCCGGCCCGGGTTACCTCTTTAGGGCGCGTTGACCGCAGGGCATTCTGGCTCCCTCAAGGTCACCCAGGCCTCGACGATTTGCTTTTCCATCCGCGGCAGCTCCACCGCTTCCGCCGCCAGCGCCCTCTTGGCTGCAAAGGGTCCAGAAATTCCCGGCTCGGAAAACCGGATGTCGGCGACGCGATAACCAAACCCTAGGGTTTCATTGAGACGTTTGGCTTCCTCTTCCGCCCGCCGGTACAGCGCTTGGCGCGCTTTGGCTTTGGCCGCCTCCACTTCGGACAAGGCCGGGGTCCAGTCGATGGCCGGGGTAAAATGCAAACCCGGGGTCGAAAGACGGGCCGCCTTGTCCTGAAGTCCCGGAAGATACGCCGCCGGGACCCGAATTTCGGCTTCCAGCCGCCAGCGTTCCAAACCGGAAGGATCGCGGCTTAAGTCAGCGGAGGTGATGCGCCAGGTGCGATCTTGGGCTTCTGGGATGAGCTTGCGCAGACGCTCGAGCGTTTCCTTTTGCAGCGTTCCGGCCTGGTTGGGATCGGCGGTAGCTTCCACGTGAACCTGAACGCGCGCGGTTTCCACGCCCACCCAGGCCTCCTCGCGCAGCGCAAGCTGCACCTCGTTTTTCCAGCACTCCTTGGCCTGGCTCCAACCGGCCAGCAAAGCCAAAAAAGCAAGCGCTAAGCGCCTCAACCTCATCGCGGCCAGACTCGCCAGAGGATGGCTAAGATCGCCGCAAACTGCGACAGCCAAAACCCAAAACTCCAAATCAACACACTCACCCGACTGCGCTCAATCGCCTTGGTCAAATTCAATTCCACCGTCTTGATCTTCAGCTCCAGCTCCTTGCGCGTCCGCTCCAACTCCAGCTTCAACTCCGACCGCACCTGTTCGATCTCCAGCTTCAACTCCGACCGCACCTGTTCGATCTCCAGCTTCAACTCCGACCGCACCTGCTCGATCTCAAGCTTCAAATCCGAACGGATCTGCTCAATCTCTTTGCGCAGCCGAAGTTCGGTCTCCTTAAGCTCGGCATGGACCTGCTCAATCTCCTTGCGCAGCCGAAGCTCGGTCTCCTTAAGCTCCGCGCGTACCTGCTCGATCTCTTTAAGCAGCCGAAGCTCGGTCTCGGATAAATGCTGACGGGTCGCAAGGTCCGAAAGATGGGGATAACGCGCCTCTAACTCGGCAAAAGCTTCCGCAATCACCCGCGCACGCGCCCGCTCGTCCGGTGCCTGGGTAAGACGCTCGTAAAGATCCAGTATCTGGGTCATGCAGCTAGATTACATAACGCGATTGAAACCGCATTTTAAACCCCAGCTCGGGAAAATTTTAGTAACCCAAAAAACAATGTAGGGGCGCAGCACACTGCGCCCCTTCCCTTCGCACCACCCAGCTAAACGCCTCAACGCATAGAAATTTTCGCTAAACGCACCGCCCCCGCCGGCAAATCACTAAAACCGTCTTAATCCCTTTTTCATCAGGTCGATTTCTAGAGGCCTCTCTTTATTCGATCCGGTAGACCTGCGCGGTCTTAATCCCTTTTTCATCAGGTCGATTTCTAGAGCAAGGAAGGCGTGTCCATCGTAGAAAAGTCGGCGGTCTTAATCCCTTTTTCATCAGGTCGATTTCTAGAGAATGGCTACCCGAGGGGAGCGTCCTAAAGTTCGCCGTCTTAATCCCTTTTTCATCAGGTCGATTTCTAGAGAGCACCCCTCAAATTTCTTGTTAAAGATCAATGCCTTACAGAGAGCTTTCCCAAAAATTTTCGGCGTCAAAAAGCTGACGTTCAAGACGGCTCTCCGACGAGGCGTTCGTGTTCAAAGCTAGCACAAATCAGGCGCTCCGACAAGGGTCAAGATCGCTCACCGCGCCCGCCGGAGCTTAGTGCAGCCCTTCGGCCAAAGCATCGACGACGAAGACTTCGCCGTCGAAATAGCCAAACAGGCGCTTGGCAGCCCAGGCGTCGCACTCATGGGTCCAGCGCCGGTGCGGTCCGTGCGGCACGCTGAGTTTTTTAAAGTCCAGGTGGCTCGGGTTATAAGTTGGTTCGTGCAAATGCCGGGCAAGCTCGGCCAGCCGCTGGTTGATCGAGCGGTATTCGTCGGCGCTCAAATTTTGCACCGAGCGCGAGAAGTTTTCTGAAAAACGCAGCTTTTTGTCGACAGGCTCGAGCACCCTCTCGCCGAGAATCTCCCTCTCCGCCTCCTTCCAAACCGCCTCCCCCCACACCGGAAGAGCCACCTGCCCATCGATTTCCACAAACAAGGTTTCAGGCAGCGTTTTGACCTCGCCGGCGCACACCGGCAAACCGACCGCGAGGCGGCGAAAGATTTTGTGATGCTCGCGCGCCAGGGCCAAGGCATCAAGCTCGATCGGCAGGCGAAGAAGCTCCTCGGTTTGCTCGAAAACGTAAAAGCTTTCGTCGGCGTACAGCATCGCCAGCGCCTGCATGAATCCCTGCACGCTCTTGAAGCCGCCGGTGAGGTTGAAGACGACCTTGTAGCCGCGCTCGCGGTAGCCGCGCACCTCCTGCGCGCACATTCGGATAAGCTCAGCCATCGCCACGCGGAATTCAGCCACGTCGTTGGTGCGAAGATCCTTGATCCGCCGGACTTCGACGATATGCCCGCAATTTTCGAGCACTTGACCCACGGCCTGGGCCGCGCTCTCGCCCAGCCAGGTGTCGGTGGCGATCAGCCAGTGAGTGTCTTTGCTACGGTCCAAGCGGCGTTGGTAATAGCGCCACAGGCCGTTGAGTTCGGCCGAGAGCTTGGCCTGCTCCTCGGGTCCGGCTTCCTGCAGCGCACGGGCAGCGCGCTCCACTAGGGCGCGCAATTCGGGCGGGATCTCTTCCCAATCCTTAGCGTTGGCGTGTTGAACAACCAGCGGTCGCAACTTTTCGGCCTGATTAGTCCACAAACTCGTGCCGCAGGTCGAGACGATAAGACGCATCAGCTCATTCTCCTTGCAAGGGGTGAAGCGCGCGCTGCAGGTCGGCCGCCAACGCCTCGGCCAGCGCCGAAAGCGGCTCGGCGTCTTCCCACAGCACCGTTTTGCCGAAGCCACGCCCGACGACCTTGTCGCCGTCTTCCAGCGCCAGCTCGACGGTGAAGGTTTTGGCGTCTTTTCCCGACCAAAGGCGCCAAAACCAAGAAGCACGGGCACGCTCGACTTTAAAGCGCAAAAGCGCCGGCCGCCCTTTAAGCTGCCAGAAAAGATCGCGCCGTTTGAGCGCCTCGACCAGAGCTTGCTGGAAGGACGGATCGTTACCCTCGATCAGCACGCGCGCCCCTACCGGCGGCAGATAGCCTGGCAGCAGCGCAAACTCATGGGTCTGACAAGCGGCCAAGAACAGAAGGCTGGCCAAAATTGGCCCTTTAAATCGCATCGAGGCACCTTGCAAACCGAGGCATCCGGCATCATAGTAAAGTTTTACCGTCTTTATCGGCAAGCCACAACGCAAGCTGTACACCGCTTGGTCACCTACGAAGACCTAAAACGCCTGCCCGAACACGTGGTGGGCGAGATCATCCACGGCACGCTTTACACCCATCCGCGCCCGGCGCCCAAACACGCCAGGGCCGAGTCGGCTTTGGATGGCACCCTTTGGCCGCTTTTCGACAGCGGCGAGGGGGGACCCGGCGGCTGGTGGATTCTGGTCGAGCCGGAACTGCATCTCAAAGCCGACATTCTGGTGCCCGACCTGGCTGGCTGGCGCGCGAGCGGATGCCAAGCTTGCCTGAAACGGCCTGGTTCGAGATCGCCCCCGATTGGGTGTGCGAGGTGCTCTCGCCGGCCACCGCCCGCCTCGATCGAGCCATCAAGATGCCGATCTATGCCCGCGAGGGGGTCAAATACCTGTGGCTGGTGGACCCGGACCTGCAAACCCTAGAGGTTTATGCCCTCGACACCGCTCATGACGCCCCCCATTGGCTCCTGCTGGTCACCCTGGAAGGCAAGGCCACAGTGCGCCAGCCGCCTTTCGAGGCGGTCGAGTTCTCCCTCGGGAATTTGTGGGGGTGACCGCCCTCTCCCGGAGGGAGGTCATTCCCTTTCCCATTGACAGGGGAGGATTGAGGTAACCACCACCCAGATCTGCAGAACCGCTTCCGTCTCATCCAGAACCTGGTCGTTCCAAAACCGCAACACCTTGAAGCCCCGCTCCTGCAACCAAGCATCACGCATCTCGTCCTCACGCTGCCGATCCTGATGCTGACTACCATCCACCTCGATGACCAGCTTTGGGTTGTGGGAGAGGAAATCGACGATGTACGGCCCCAGCGGCGCTTGTCGTCTGAATTGAACGCCCCAAAAGCGCTTTGCCCGCAAGTGGCGCCAGAGAACACGTTCCGCATCCGTCATGTTGACCCGGAGCCGGCGGGCGTATTCGGTTTGGTGTTTTTCCGACATTGCTGCTTGTTTTTTTGCCCTCTCCCCCATCCCCTCTCCCAGAGGGAGAGGGGGGTTGTTCCCTTCCTTGCAGAGGAAGGCGGCTGCCCAACATCCCCCTCCCCCGCTCGCGGGGGAGGGTTGGGGAGGGGGTCACCCGCGCAACCGGGCGATTTTCTCCCGAATGTCCTCTTTGCGCTTCTTCGCCCACGGCAGAAAGCGGGCGGTTTCCTCCAGCAGCTCGGCAGCCTGCCGGCGAAGCGCCGCATCGCTCCAGCTCAAGGCCGCCTCCAAAAGCTTCAAGCGCTGATCGTTGAGCTCGCCGCCAGGTTCTTTGCGGTTTGCCTGGCGGTCGCGCTCAAGCAGGGTCCGCACTTTTTCGATCCTCTTCTCCTCCTCGCTCATAGCCGCCAGGCGCGTGGCGCGCTCTTCTTCCCGGCGGCGGCGCTCGGCCTCGGCGGCGGCCCTTTCTGCCTCGGTTCGCAGGACCGGTTCCAGGCGCTCGGCCAAAGCGCGCCGCCTGGCCTCCACCGCCTTAAGCCAGGCGCTCTGCTCCTGCATTATGGGCTCCAGAAGCCGCCGAGCCGTCTCCCAAGGCGGCGGTTCTTCTCCTATCTCGATCAGCAGCCAGCCGAAAGGAATCAGGCCGCGCCGGTTGCCCTCCTCACGGGCCGCCAGCCACCAGGTCTTGGCCTCCGCCTCCCACGCAGGCGGCTGTCCCCTGCCCTGTAGAATCTTGATTTTGCGCACGCCGTTCAAGGTCACCGCCTCGGCGCCGCTGTGGCGGCCTACGCGCAGGAGGAAGGTCCGGTTTTCCGAAAGGCGCTTTTGGAGGCCGGGGTCGTCCAGCAGGGTTTGGACCGTCTGGCGCCAGGATTCATCCAGAAACTCGCGTGCCTTGAGCTGCTTAAGCTCATGCTCGAAGATCGGCCGATAAAAAGCGTTGCAGGCTTTGGCGATTTCGTCCAAGCCAAAGCGCAGCTTAGGCAGGTCGGAATGCTCCCCGGCGGCGCGAACGTCGCTCAGCGTGAGGCTGCCGCAGAAAGCGTGGACGCGAAACGGCGCGGCGCACTCGAGGAGTTGGTACAAATTCCCCTGCTCGGCCTGGGAGCGGACTTCCTGGCCGTTTCTCGTCACCGGCTGCTTCTTGCGGTTGACGGCAAACCAGACCTCGGCGCTGTTCAATTCCTCAGGGCCGCACCAGCGGCAGTCGCTGACCTGCACCAGGCGCAGGGGATCGGTGTGGAAACTGCCCTGCAACAAGCGCTCTTGAAGTTTTTGATTGGCGCCCCGGTCTCCTTTCAGATCGGGCGGCAGAGACCGGCTCCGGTTCTGCCGGTCCAGCAGCGCGGTGCGAATCGCCCCTTTTAGGCCGCTGCCCGGCAGATACAGGCGGCGGTCTGCCGGATGGTAGGCGGCCCGTTCGATCTCCAGCCGGTTGTAAACCCTCTCGCCGCCGGCCTCGAGGTTGGCGGCTTTGCCTACACGCTTTTGGTACAGGTCTGCGATGCCTGGGCTGACGCGCACGAGATTGACGGCTTTAGGAATCAACCGCTCGCGGCGCTGGTAAAAGAAGGCTTGGACCTGCTCGATCATGCGCGGCGCCGGAGCGCCGCTTAGGATCCGATCCAGCGCCCTGCGGTCCGCTTCAGGCAGGCTTAAAAGCGCCTCGGCGTCGAACTCGAATAGGGCGTCGTCCTCGATGATGTAGTTGGTGGGCACGTAGTCTTCGTCGGTGCCCATGTGCACCGGAGACAGCGGGGTAATCCAAAGGCGGTAGGTGACGGGCAGACCGCTCATGCGTTTTCCTCCAAACAAATCGGCAACACCGGGGCATAACCTTGGTGAACGGTTTGCGAGATCGCTTTGGACAGGCGGCCCTCCCCGCCTAGCCCCTGACCGATAAACAGGCATGGCGCCAAGCGCTGCGGCGTCAGCAGCGCGCCGGTGTCGGCCAAAAGCACCGGGGTCTTGAACGGGCGGCCGCTGTGGACGGCGGCGTCGCCGTGACGGCCAAAGCGGACAAAGGGCTGGTACCAGCTCCGCGCCGGGTCAAATCCCAACCCTTGGGGGGCGCAAGGCGCCAAGGTCAAAAAGGCGTTGGCGTTTTCCTGCCCCGGCCAGGGGCTGTCGTCCACGGCATCCACCTCGAACTTACCCAGGCCGATGCTGGCGTCGCGCCCGTAGCCCAAAAGGCCGATGTCCGCGATCAGGTCCACGATCGCGTCGCGCTCGATGCGCGCGGCGTCGAAAGTTAGATAAACCTCCAACCTCGCGCCGGGCAGGTACCACCGCTGGGGCACGCTGTAGGGGGCAAACTCCCCCGAGTCGGTGGTGCCGGTGAGGCGGTGGATCGTGTTATGCGGCTGGTTGCGCTGCGTCCAAAGCGCCTCTGCGGTCGAAGCGAATCGCCTGGCCACTTCGGCATCGCTTTGGGCGAGAGCGAGCCAGTCGGCAAGGGGGCGCTTAAAGTCTTCGCGGGCGATCCAGCGCTTGGACTTGACCTGCTTGCGGCCTATTTCCTCGGTCTCGCGAAAGCGATACAAAGGCAAGGCCGGGCGCGGCAGAAAGCCCGCCGGAAAAGCGTCCGACACCACCGCGAAGGGGCGCCCTTGGGTGTAGCCTACGAGCAGCTCCGCAAGGCGCGCCTCCCCGAAGCGGTTCCGCACCGCCCAGCACAGCTGGCCAAACAGGGTATCGCCCTTCAAGGGGCTGCCAAAGGCCGCGCGGGGGAGGAGAGTGAGCGTTAGGGGATTCATAGCGAAACGCTGGCCAGGCGTTCCTGGACCGATTCGCCGTCCAGGCGAAGGTCTTTGAACGCGATCTTGCCGTAGCCGCGCGAGACCGACCCGCCCAGCCCCGCAAGCTCCACCAGCTTCAGGCCCTGCAGCACCGGCTCCAGCAAGTCCTCGCCGTCGATCACTTTGATCGACAGCCGGAAACAAAACCTTGCCCCCGCCGGCACCCGTTCGGTGTTTCTGGGGTGCTCGGCCATGCCGCGGATGCGGTCGATCATGTTCTCCATCTTGGTCTCGGTGAGCAGCAAGTTTTTCTTGTCCATCTCCTCGACCCAGGCGGGGTCGAGCGGGCAGTCCCAGAAGGCCAGGCGGGTGGGGCTGATTTCGGCGACCAAGTCCTCCATCTCCCGGTCCATCCCGCCGCCGGCAGGGGCATAGCCGAACAGCTTGAGAAGGGTCAGGCCCGCCTTGCGGTTGCCGTTCAATCGCTTAAGGTGCTTAATTCCCAGCGGCTGGCCTTGGGTGACCGCGACCACCCCCGCGTGCCACTCCATCAGGCTGCGCACCTTGCCCTTGAGGCTGGAGCCGGGGATGTAGGGCTGGCCAGTCACCGGGTGCTTGATCACTGGGTTGTCGGTGCCGCCGATGTGCATCTCGGCGTTGCCCGAGCCGATGTGTAGGCCGGTGATCAGTTCGATGGTGCCTTCGAGTTTGGCGATTTTGTCCAGTTTCATTTCCGTTCCTCCTCAATCTTTGGGCCGTTCCAGCTTGTAAAAGCCCATGAAGGCTTCCAAAAACAGCTTGGCGACTTTCAGGTCGTCGGCGTCTCTCACGGAATCGATGGTCTGGTCGAGCAGATCGACGAAGGCCCCGTCCACCAGCTTGCGCCCCTTGGCGTAGGCGACCTTGGCCTTGAGCATGCGGATGAAGGGCAAAAACTCCTCGAACCTGTCCGGGCCGCGAGCGACTTTCTCTTCCCACATCACCAGCTCATCGTAGAAGCGGCGCAATTGGGTGGGCTTGTTCACTTCCTTTCTGCAATCGGCCACACTTTTTGCCGCCCTCTCGGCGGTTTGGTCAAACAGCTCCGGGTAGATTTTGCCGTCTGCGGTGCGGAATTGGATGGTAAAGCCCAGGCTGCGGTCTTCTCGCTCCTGGGGCCTTCTTTGTGAGCGATGGTCGGTCATGGCGTTTCTCCTCAGTGACGCTGCTGATACAAGTAGATGAACAAAGGAATCACAAAGCGGCTACCGAAGCGCTCGATGGGCTCGCCCAGGACGGACCAAGGCTCGGCCATGCGGCGGTGGCGCTCGTCCTTGCCGATGCCGCGCATCCTTTCGAGCATCCTATAGGTGTAGTAGCCAAACCAGGACTTCCAGAGGGCGTTCTCGGGCCGTTCGTGCACCTTTTCGGCGAGGCGGGCCAGATGCTGAAGGCGGTAGAGGTAGGCGGTGCTCAGATCCAATGCCTTGGCCTTCTCTTCGATCCGTTCCAAAACTTGCCACAGCTCATCCAAATCTTTCCAGGCCACGCTCTGGCGAAACAGGGTGAGGGCGTTCTTGCCGGGAACCGCCTTGGCCTGTTCCAAAGCTTCTTCGGCAAACTCGGCCAACTGGCGCACCGGCAACCCCGGCTTGGTCATAAAAAGCCCCGCGGAAAAGTGCAGCTCAGGGTTTTCCGCCACGTAACGATGAAAGCGTTCGCGCATGTCGCGGGTCAGGCGGATGGTGCTGTACCAGGGGCCGATGAGAAAGAAGTCGTCGCCGCCGGCGAACACGGTGTAAGTGCTGGGATAGCGCGTGCGGCAATACCAGGGCAGCCACACGGCAAAGAACGCGTTCAACTGCCTAGACAGCGCCGCCCACTTGGCAAAGCTCGGCTGCTCTAAACCCTTTTGGAAGATCAGCCCCAGATTGTCCACGTCCCCCTTGAGCACGACCAGCGCCTCGGTGCCGACCCACTTGTCCCCTTGGCGCCGGTCGTCGCGCGCCAGGAGCTCGAAGGTCTTGGGGGCCCGGGGGGCGGGGTCGGTCAGCTCGATGCCCTCATAGCGGTCGCGGTCGAGGTCGGAAAGCTCGCCTATAAGCGGCACGTAGGCGTTGATGAAACGGCGGGCGTAGCCGGAAAACAAGGTTTCGGTTTCCGCTGCGGGCAAGGCATAGTCCCAGGCGCGCCGCAGCACGCCCGTCTCCGCCAGGGGGCCGAATTTACCGCTGGCCTCCTCGGGGCCGGTGAAGCTGATGTGGTAGCCGAACAGGTCAAGCCGCAGGGTGTGGTGGCCGATGTCCTCGGTGGTCACCAGCACGCGCTCGTGATGGGCCAGCCACCTGCCGGTATCGATTTGGTCGGCAGCCAAGGGGCAGATGAACTTGTCTTCGGTTCCTTCCAGTTTTTTGCTGGCCGGCGAGCGTCCGTCGATGGCGCACACCCCTTTGCTCGCGTCGAAAGCGTCGAGAAAACCGCAAAAGACCGGCGCCGGAGCCTCTGTCCCGCACAGGTTCAAGCGGCGGGCCTTGATGTCTTCCAGGCGCTGAAACAGGCGCTTTAATAGCCTTGCAAACGGCCGCTCCCCGCTCTGGCGGCGGACAAAGTCGCGGCAGCAGGCCGCCTCCCAGGCGAGGCCGATGCCCGAAGCCCCAAAAGTTTTGTCCAAGAACCAGCGGTCGAACTCCTGCTGAAGCCCGCGCAGGCGTTGCTTGACCGCCTCGGTGTTGGGGGCGACGATCAAAAACTTGCCGGCGGCGTGGATCACCTGACTGGTCGGCGGCAGGCCCAATTCGTCGAGAATCCTCAAAGCCGCGCATTCGCTGAGCAAGGAGACGTAAAAGGAACGCCCCCGGAGCAGTTTGGCGGCGTTCTTTTGCGTCTCGCCGCCGCTGGCGAAGATGAAGTCCTGGATGCCGTAGAAATCCCCCAGAATCAGCAGAAACTTGTTCTCGTCCCAGTCGCTGCGGGTACGCATCGCTTCCGCCGCGGCCTTCGGGTCGTCGCCGCGGTCGGCGTGCCAGCGCCAAAGCGCCGCTGCCAAGGCGGAAGTGGTGCGGGAATGATCGTACAGCGACACGTCCGGACGCACCCTGCCGGCGGTGGCGGCGGGGACGGCGTGGGCCACTGCAGCCCAGAGGGAGTCGAAGTGATCCAGCCACAAGGGCCAGTTGGCGCGGTGGGCGGCAGGAATGCGCTTTAGCCCTGCGCTAAACGCCTGCCAGAGCGCTTGGTACTCTTGTTGGGCGGCCCGGCGGTCGTCGGTCTCGCAGTCTTTGGCCGGCTGCGCAAACAAGGCCGCAACGCTCAGAGGTTTTAGCGGGTAACGCCAGGCGAACTCGCCTCGCGCCGTAGGCGCCTCGCCCTCCAAACGCAGCGACTCGAACAGGGTCAGAAGGCGCGCGGTGTAGTGGTCGCGACCGGTGGCGGTGCCTTCTTCGGCGCGGTTGTAGCTCTCAAATTCCTCGCGTTCGAACCCCGAGGCCAGGCGGTCGGCGGTGGCGACGATCCACTGCAAGAAGGTCTGCGGGCGGTGGTGCTTGGCGGCGGCGTTGACGAGCGAATCGTCGACCTCCTTTTCTCCCCAGGCGGCAAAAGGGGAAACGTCCATCCCCTTGATGGGCGGCAAAAACGGCTCGATCTGGTCCAGGGCGATAGCGGTGTAGGCAGCGTGGACGTGGCTGTAGCGCCCTTCCCAGCAAGGGCAATAAAGCGGTTTGTGGCGCTCGACGACGCTAGAGTACGCGGCGTCTTTGACCTCGGCCTCCTCGAGGCGAGCCCTTTCGGCCAGTTTGCCCAGGTCGTGGACGTAGGCGGCAAACGCCACCCGACAAGTGGGTTCCAGCTTTTCTTTCATTGGGTGCTTCCTCCTTCGGCGGGCGAACTTGCGGTAAGGTAATCGATGGCTTCTTCGGCAAGGCGCAAGGCATAGCGCTTGGGGCGAGAGCCGGTGGCGGTGACAAGATAAGGCGCAGCGGCCGGCCCCAGCCGGCGGCGCAAAATCCGCTCGAGCTTGGATTTGCGTTGCCAGAAGTATTCCCCGTCCATACCGGCCTTGAGCGCGCGCTCGGTGGCCTCAAGATCGGCCCACTCGCCGCGGATTTTGCGGTATTCGGCCAAAAAGCGTTCCGCCCAAGCCAAATCGGGAACTCCTTTTTTAGGCGCAGGCAAAGGCCCTTCCCCCACCCGCACGCGGCGGGCAAAGACGCTGTAGAAAGCGAGCTCCGCCGGCGGCAGAGGGACGGGCTCGCCCGCCGCGTAGATCACCTTGGCGGCAAGATCGAGGACGAGTTTGGGCGGGGCGTAGGCTTTTTGCGCCGCCGCCACCGTCTGGCTAAAACTCGCCTGGCCTTCGAGCAAAGGCTTGGGCAGCCCGTGCCGCAAGGAGACGAAGGGGATCTCGGCCAGCATCACCTCGGCCTGGCTGCAGTCGAGGGGCATTTGCTGCTTATCCAGGGTATAGATGATGCGTTGCGTGACCGTGGGGTAAAAGAACTGCGGGTGCGACTCGAACGGCGGCGAGACCAAAACGTGGCTTAGGCGGTCTTGCGGGCGGCCGTAGAGCGAGAGGGCATAGCCCAAATAATAGCCCATGGTCTTGCGCCCGCCGGCAAGCGAGACGTGCAGGGCGCAGTCGGGGTCCAAGGTGAGCTCGCGCACCCTGTTGGCGATAAAGTCGGCGGCGCGTTCGTTGTCTTCCGGGGTGCGGATGTCCTCGGCCGGGCCGCCTTCCGCGCTTGGGATGACGTAAATGCTCTCCTCGCCAAAAGCGATCTTAGGCAAGGCGTACTCCCGCCGCAGCCGGTGGAACCAGCCGGGGTCCTTGGACAAGAGGTTCAGGCGGGCGTGCTCGGCGCCGGTGCGGGTGGTGATCAGGACGATCTCGGTCGGCACGAACGGCGGCACGCGCTTTACGGCCAGGGCGTAAAGCGTTTCGGTCACCACCTGTGGGGAAAGACCCGTGACCGCAAGCAGGATGCGGCGCGGGTAAGACTCAGGGCAATTGGGATCGCGCATCGATTAAACCTGCCGTTTTTTTGCAAAGCATAGTTCAACCTCCTCGCCCCGCCCGCCCCGGCAAGCTTGCCAAATTTTTTCGTACGGCGACAATTGCAGTCGCCGATCACGCTAAATTGAGGAGACAAGCTATGGGGATGTTTGAATCGACCCGTTTCGTTCCGGTAGCGCTCCAAGACTTGACGCCGGTTGCCACCGAAGTCATGGCGCACTTCAGGCAACAGGGTTACGAGGTCATCGGCCAAAAAACCGCAAGCGGCGGCTGGGAAATCAGCCTGACCAAGGGAGGGGTGTTCAAGAGCTTGCTGGGGCTCAAGACCGCTTTGAAGATTTACCTCGAGCCTTCGGCAAGCTTGACCTTGGTCAGGACCAAAGTGGGGCTGTTTGGCACCCAGGCCCTGCCGACAACGATCGCGTTTTTGGCGTTCTGGCCGGTATTGATCCCGCAGGTCTGGGGTCTGGTGCGGCAGTCCAAGCTCGACCAGGAAGCGATCGACTGCGTCGAAGCCAGCCTCAAAGCCCACGCCCAGGTCGCCTAACGGCTTAAACTCAGCGCCAAGCTGCCGGCCCCGCCGCGCCCAAGGTCCCAGCGAACCAGGATTTCCCCTTGGCCGCGCACCAGCCACTCGCACCCCACGCGCGGGCCTCTTTGGGGAAGCTCGGCGTAGATCGGATTGGCCGCGGCTCCGACTTTAAGGCTCCCCCAGCCGTCCAGAGGAGAAAGCGCCACGCTTTGCGTCCCCCCGGCCAACTCCGCCTCGCCTTTGAGCTCCAGCACCGCTTGACCGCGCGGGAATCGCGGCAAGCTTTCCGCCCATCCCAGGCCGGAGGTCGGCAAAAAGCCTAGGTTCTCGAGCACCAGGCGCACGCGGCGGATTTCCCCGCCGAGCGGGAAGACCTGGACCTGGGCGTTCACCTTAGGCAAGGCCAGGCGCAAAGTGTCGGCGACCTTGAAGGCGCGCTCGCACTCAGCGCCGAGCAAGCGCTCCGGCGGGTTGCGGATCGTGCGGTAGTAGTCCAAACCGCCGATTTCGACTGGGCCAAGCTGCGGGTGCTCAAACGGCCGCCAGGGCAGATTGCCGGGTTCGACGGCGAAGGCGGCGATCAATTTTTGGAGGCGCTCAGGATCAGGGCGCTGGAAGAATTCGGCCGGCTTGGGGTTGTCTAGCCCGGCGTAGGCGCACGGGTCCCAAAGCTCGAGCACGTAAGCCGGCACGCCGAAAACGTACAGCAAGGTATCGTCGAAGCAGCCGGCGATGGGATGTTTCGGATCGTAGACAAAGTCAGGGTATTTGCGGATCACGCGATAGCCGGTGCCTTCGACCGCCTCTTGCGCGAGCGCCTCGAGCAAGCGCAGATCGGTCGGGCTCAAAGGATCGTCGGGGCGCGCCGGGGCGGTGAGCAGGCAGCCGGTGTAAGTGTGCAGGCTCAAAGCGCAGGCGATGCGGGGGCGCGCGGCAAAGGCTTCGATCGCGCAGCGGCTTTCTGGCTCGGACAGCGGATACGGCCCCGAATCCATCCCCCACATGCAAAGCGGTCGCCAGCTGTCGGGAAAGTTGCGGTTCAAATCCAGGCCGTACTGGCGGCTCGCCGCGGTCCAGCGCACTCCGTCCCAGTGGACGAACTCCCCTTCCGGGCAGAGAAAGTAGGCGTTTTGAGGATCGTCGTCCAGTCGTCTTGGGCGCATATAAAAAGGAAGCTCGCGGTCGGGCACCAAGGGGCCGGCCGGATGGCGAAAGCGCATCTGCCGCACGCGGCCGTCGCCGTCCAGATCGCGCGGAACAAAGCCGATCTGAGGAGTGCCTGGCTCCGGCGGCCTGAGCACCGAACGCAAAAACGGCGCTCCTTCCCAGAGCGCCTGCAAGCCGTCGGGGCTTAAGCAGGGCAAAAGATAGATCGCGTGCTCGCCAAACCAAGGCTCGCCCTGCGCCGCCCGTTCGGCCCAGCGCCAAGCCGCAAACAAAGCCGCCATGACCCCAGCCCATTCGGCGGCGTGGATGCCGGCGTCGAGCCAGAACGCCGGGCGCTCGGCGGGCGCCGTCTTCCCCGGAGCGGCTAAGCAAAGCAAGTACAACGGACGCTTTTCTCGGCTCTGGCCGATCGTCTCGACGCGGACAAGGTGCGGGAACGCCTGGGCAAGGGCGTGGAGGTTTTCCTCAATCGCCGGATAAGGAAGATAGCGTTCGCCGCGGTAAGCTGCGTTCAAAGAGACGCCTCCTTAACTTGCCTGCAGGCGGCGCGCTGCAAGCGGTCCAAGATCGCCTCCCACGCCGCCTCGCAAGGCGGGGCCTCGACCACGAGGCGCTGACAGCCCAGGCGGTCGGCCTCGCGCAGGCGCGCGTACAGGACCTGGGCGTAAGCGCGAGGATCCCAAGGCATCGCGACCCAGTTTATCCCCTCTAAATCCGGAGGCGGCCGCCGCGCCAATACCGCCAGCCTTTCTCCTTTGGCCCACCATCCTTCGACGGCGGAAACAAGCTCGGCCGAGGCCATTAGATACAAAGGGGTCGCCGGAGCATAATGACTAGGCAGGCTACCCGGCGCTCTAGGGGCGTGCGCTTTTGCTAGCTCAGGCAGTTCGCCCAAGACTTCGGCCAGCTCAAGGCGCGAAACCGCTCCCAGCCGCAATAGTCTAGGCCGCGCCGAGCTCAAGTCGAGAATGGTGGATTCCAGCCCCAAAGGACACGGCCCGCCGTCGAGCAGGAAGTCCACCGCCTCGCCCAGTTCTTCGCGGACGTGGGCGGCGGTGGTCGGACTGACCCGCCCGAACCGGTTGGCCGAAGGCGCCGCCACCCCGCCGCCGAAGGCTTTGAGCAAGGCCAGCGCGAGCGGGTGCGCCGGGACCCTAAGCCCTACCGTATCCTGACCGCCGGTCACGCTGTCCGGCACAGCAGGAGCGCGCGGCAAGAGCAAGGTTAAAGGTCCTGGCCAGAAGCGCTCCGCCAGCTCCCAGGCGACAGGCGGCACGCGGCGAGCAAAGCGCAAAAGCGCTTCGCTCCCCGGCAAGTGCACGATGAGAGGGTGATCGGCCGGGCGGCCCTTGACGGCGAAAACGCGCGCCACGCTTTGGGGGTTGGCGGCGTCTGCTCCCAAACCGTAGACGGTCTCGGTAGGAAACGCCACCAATCCCCCGCGGCGCAAGGTCCAAGCCGCCCGCTCGACGGCTTCTTGATCTTGTCTTGTACTTTCCAAAGCGCTCAACCGACCACCACGTTTACCAATTTGCCCGGCACCACGATCACTTTTTTTACTTCTTTGCCGGCGATGAAGCGCCGGACGTTTTCTTCCGCCAACGCCGCCTGCTCGATGACCTCTCGCGCCGCATCCACCGGCACGTGGACGCGCCCGCGCCGCTTGCCGTTGACTTGGACCACCAGCTCCACCGTCTCCTGAACCAAGGCCGTTGGATCCACTTTAGGCCAGGGGGCGTCGATCACCATTTCGGTGTGGCCCAAGGCCTGCCACAGCTCCTGGCCAATGTGCGGCACCATGGGAGAGAGCATAAGCACGATGGCTTCCAACCCCTCGCGCTTGACCGCCAGCCCTTGCGGGCTGTCGTCCTCGCATTTGCCCAAGGCGTTGAGCAGCTCCATGTTGGCGGCGATGGCGGTGTTGAAGGTATAGCGCTTCTCCATCGCCTCGGTCACCTTGGCAATGGTGGCGTGGATTTTATGGCGCAGTTCCTTAAGCTCCCCCGACAGCGCCTCCGGGACGGGCGGCGTACGGCTCGTTTCCCGGTTGACGAACTGCGCCACCTGCCGCCACAGGCGCTTTAAAAACCGAAACGCCCCTTCCACCCCGCTGTCGGACCACTCCAGCGACTGCTCGGGCGGGGCGGCGAACAGGATAAACAGGCGCACGGTGTCGGCGCCGTATTTATTGATCAGCTCTTCAGGGTCGACCACGTTGCCCTTGGACTTGGACATCTTGGCCCCGTCCTTAAGCACCATGCCTTGGGTGAGCAGGTTTTTGAACGGCTCGTCGCAGCTTACCAGACCGAAATCGCGCAGCAGCTTGTGGTAAAAGCGCGCGTACAAAAGGTGCAAAATGGCGTGCTCGATCCCGCCTACGTACTGGTCCACCGGCAGCCAGTAGTCGGCCTTGGCCCGATCCAACATCCCTTGGGCGAAGTCGGGGCAGGTAAAGCGGGCGTAGTACCAGGACGACTCCATAAAGGTGTCGAAGGTGTCGGTCTCGCGCTTAGCGCGCCGGCCGTCGGGCAGGGTAACCTCGCCAAAGCGCGGATCGGACTTGAGCGGCGAGTGCACGCCGTCCACCGTCACGTCCAAGGGCAGTTCCACCGGCAGCTGGTCTTCCGGGACGGGAACCGGGGTGCCGTCCTCCAGATACAGCATCGGGATCGGCGCGCCCCAGTAGCGTTGGCGCGACACCCCCCAATCGCGCAGGCGGTATTGGACGGTCTTCTCCCCTTGGCCGCGCTGTTTTAAGTACTCGGCGACCGCCTCGAAGGCCTCCTCCGAGGACAAGCCGTCAAACGGCCCAGAGTGGATCAACACGCCTTTTTGGGTGAAGGCGGCCCGCGCCAAGTCGCATTCCTCTTCGGCGCCGGGCTTGGGGGCGATCACCTGGCGGATCGGCAGGCCGTACTTGCGGGCAAATTCAAAATCGCGCTGATCGTGCGCGGGAACCGCCATCACCGCGCCCTCGCCGTACTCCATCAGCACAAAGTTGGCCACCCACACCGGCACTTTTTCTCCCGAGACGGGGTGAAGCGCCCATACCCCCAAAGGGCGCCCCTTTTTTTCCATGGTCGCCAACTCGGCTTCGGCGACTTTGGTCTGCTTGCATTCCTCAAGAAACGCGGCAAGTTCTGGGTCGGCTTGGGCCGCTTCTTGAGCCAAAGGGTGCTCCGGCGCCACCGCGAGATAAGTCACTCCCATCAAGGTGTCCGGGCGGGTAGTGAAAATGGTCAGCGCCTCGCCGTTCTCGAGCGCAAAGCGCACCTTCACTCCCTCCGAGCGGCCGATCCAGTTGCGCTGCATGGTCTTGACCTGCTCCGGCCAACCGTCGAGACGGTCCAGACCAGCCAGAAGTTCTTCGGCGTAGGCGGTGATCTTCAAGAACCACTGCGGGATCTCGCGCCGCTCCACCAACGCGCCAGAGCGCCAGCCGCGCCCGTCGATCACCTGCTCGTTGGCCAAAACCGTCTGGTCCACCGGGTCCCAGTTGACCGTGGCCAGCTTGCGGTAGGCCAAGCCGCGTTCGTAGATTTTGGTGAAGAACCACTGCTCCCAGCGGTAGTAGTTGGGATCGCAGGTCGCGATCTCGCGCCGCCAGTCGTAGGCAAATCCCAAACGCTTGAGCTGGCGCTTCATGTATTCGATGTTCTTGTAGGTCCACTTGGCCGGGTGGATGCCGTGTTGGGCCGCGGCGTTCTCGGCCGGCAGCCCAAAAGCGTCCCAGCCCATGGGCTGCAGCACGTTTTTGCCCAGCATCCGCTGATACCTGGCGATGGCGTCGCCAATGGTGTAATTGCGCACGTGCCCCATGTGCAGGCGGCCCGACGGATAGGGGAACATCGACAAGCAATAAAACTTCTCTCGGCTCGGGTCTTCGCTCACCTCAAAGGCGCGGGTCTCTTCCCAAAGCCGCTGCACTTTCTCCTCGATGGCGTGGGGGCGGTAAGTTTCGTCCATTGCGTTAATAACCCTATTGACAAAAATGTTAGAATGCTTCATCGGCAAGCATGATTTTAAATGACAACACGGGGTTGGTCTAATGCGTAGGGTGATCTTCAATCAGAAGGGGGGAGTGGGCAAATCCACCATCACCTGCAACCTGGCGGCCATCAGCGCGGCGGAAGGTCGAGCCACGCTGGTGGTGGACCTGGACATGCAGGGCAACTCCTCCCATTACCTCTTGGGGGCGAAAATCGAAGACCCGGAAGAGACGCTCGCCAAGTTCTTCCGCGACACCTTGAGCATCAATCCGTTTGCCAAAAATGCCAAAGCCTCGGTGCGGGAGCTGATCCAGAATACGCCTTTCCCGAACTTGTATCTGCTCGCTTCCCATCCGGAGATGGAGGCGCTGCAAAGCCGGCTCGAAGCGCGCTACAAGATTTACAAGCTGAAAGAGGCCTTGGAGCAGCTTAGCGATTTCGATTCCATCTTCATCGACACCCCGCCGCTGCTCAACTTCTACAGCCGCTCGGCGCTGATCGCGGCGGAGAAGTGCCTGATTCCGTTCGACTGCGACGCCTTCTCCCGCGAAGCCTTGTACAAGCTTCTGGAAGCGATCGCCGAGGTCAAGCAGGACCACAATCCGGCGCTGGAAGTCGAGGGCGTGGTGGTCAACCAATTCCAAGGGCGCGCCAGGCTCCCTCAGCAACTGGTGGAAGAACTGACCAAAGAAGGCCATCCGGTGCTCGCCACGCGCCTCTCCCCCTCGGTCAAGGTGCGCGAATCCCACAGCCAGGCCAAGCCTTTGATTTACTACGCTCCGGACCACAAACTGACCGAGGAGTTCAAAGCGCTGTACCGAGAGCTCCACGGCCGGACCCAATGAACGCGCTGCGCTGCTTGGCCTTGCTTGCGCTCGTGGTGTGCGCCTCGGTTCAAGCCGCGGCGCGCCCGCTGCGGATCGGCGCCTTGGCTTACGGCACCCTGCACTGGGAGCTTACCGTCATCGCGCGCGAGGGGTTGGATCGGCGCTTTGGCGTAGCCCTCGAGCAACGTTCTCTGGCCAATCCTCAGGCCGGGACGATCGCGCTGCAGAGCGGGGCGGTGGACCTGATCGTCGGCAGCTGGCTGTGGGCGGCGCGCCAGCGCGGTTTGGGCCAAGATTTCACCGCCGTCCCCTACTCCCTCGCCCACAGCGCTTTGATCGCGCCCCCCGACTCGCCGATTCGAGCGCTTTCTGACCTGCGCGGCAAACGCCTAGGAATCGCCGGCGGGCCTTTGTACGAGGATTGGATCCTGCTCAAAGCGCTGGCCAAGCGCCAAGGCGTGGACTTAGAAAAACAGACCGAACCGATATTCGCCGCTCCGCCCCTGCTCAACGAGCAACTGCGCCTCGGGCGCCTGGACGCGGTGCTCAACTTCTGGCATTACGCCGCACACCTGGAGGCCGAGGGTTACCGCCGCCTGCTGGACGGCGACCAGCTCCTTAAGGACTTGAAAATCCAACCGCCGGTGCCGGTCTTGGCGTATCTCTTCCGCCAGCGTTGGGCGGAAAGCAATTCCAAGGCGCTTATCGCTTTTCTCCGCGCCGCCTACAGCGCCAAGGACGCGATCTGCACCGACCCTAGGGTATGGACCTACGTTGCCCCCTTGACCGGCAGCGACGACCCCAAAGTGCAGCTTAAGCTGCGCCAGCGCTATTGCGAAGGCCGGCTGCGCCGGTGGGGCGAGGAGGAAATCCAGGCCGCCCGGCAGCTTTACCGCCTGCTCGCCGCCGGCGGCGGGGAGCCGTTGACCGGACCGGCGCCGGAGTTGCCGGCGGGAACCTTTTGGCCGGGCTTTGCCGTGCCGCGCTGATTTCTGCATGCCGCGCCTGATCCCCGCTGCCTCGTTGCTCGGCTTGCTGGCGACCTGGCAGCTTCTGGCCTGGTGGATCGCATCGCCGCTGCTGCCGGCGCCGCTTGCGGTAGGCCGTGTGTTGGTCGACCACTTAAGCTCGGGGGAGTTGCCCCGTCATCTGGCGATCACCCTTGCCCGCTTGGGCTTAAGTTTCGCGCTCGCCATGAGTTTGGGCTGCGCCTTAGGGGTCGCGATGGGCAGAAAGCCCCTGCTCGACCGCGTACTCGATCCGTGGCTGACCCTGTTCTTGAATCTCCCCGCCCTGGTCACTGTCCTTCTCTGCTACGTGTGGCTGGGCCTGACCGAAACGGCGGCGATCTTGGCGGTGGTGGTGAACAAATTGCCCAACGTCGTGGTCACTTTGCGAGAAGGAGCTAGAACCTTAGATAAAGGGCTGTTAGAGATGGCCAAGGTTTACCGCTTTGGCCGCTTTAAGACGTTTTGCCACGTCGTTTGGCCACAGCTGTATCCTTTTGTCCTCGCCGCCGCCCGAACGGGCCTGGCGCTGATCTGGAAGATCATCCTGGTGGTCGAGTTGCTCGGCCGCAGCGACGGGATGGGGTATCAGCTGCATCTGTTTTTTCAACTCTTCGACGTGGCCGGGATTTTGGCCTACACCTTAGTCTTCGTCGCGGTGATCCAGGTTTTAGAATGGAGCGTGCTCAAACCCTTGGACCGTCACGCCAACCGGTGGCGCAAGTAATGCTCGAGGTTTGGATCCGGCGCAAAGCCTACCCTAAGCACGGCCGCGTCTTGCCCCACACCGTCATCGAAAACCTGCGCCTTCGGCTGGAGGAAAACGAGTTCGTTTGTCTCGTGGGCCCTTCCGGTTGCGGCAAAACCACCCTGCTCAACTTGATCGCCGGCCTGGACCGGGATTTTGCAGGCCGGATCGATTTTCATCGGCCCCAAGCCCCCCGCTTAGGCTACGTGTTCCAAGAACCGCGCCTTTTGCCTTGGCGCACGGTGCGCGAGAACGTGGAGCTGGCCCTCCCTGCAGACCACGATCCAAACGCGCTCACCGAACTCCTCAAGATCGCCGGACTGATCCAGTTCCAGCACGCCTACCCGCAGCGCCTGTCCTTGGGGATGAACCGCCGGGTGGCCTTGGTGCGGGCGTTTGCCGTCCAACCCGACTTGCTCCTGATGGACGAGCCGTTCGTCTCGCTCGACGCCCCCACCGCCGAGAGAATGCGCCGGCTGCTGCTCGAGCTGTGGCAGCGCCGCCCGCACGCCGTGCTGTTTGTCACCCACGATCTGCACGAGGCCATCGCCTTGGCCGACCGTTTGGTGTTCCTAACCTCTTCCCCCACCCGCGCCGAGCACACCTTTACCGTTCCCCTTCCCCGGGCCGAGCGCAACGAAGCTTCTATCGAAGCGTTGCGCCGCGATCTGTTGCCTCTGTTACCGCCCCTGCCTGCACCAGATTGAGGTGTTTTCCCCCAAAGTGGGGCAAATGCCACAGCCGGCTTGCCCCCGCCAAAATTCCCAAAAAATACTAACAAATTGAATTTGAAAGATTTTTAACTCTTGGCACAAGCCATGCATTATAATTAAGCGCATAACCTCTTCAACCTGGTTGTCGGCACCCTACAATTTGTCTTTCGTCACTCCTCCTCTCGTGTCGAAGACACGGCCAACCTCCTCTTGCGTAGGGTGCCGCTTTTTTATCTGCGGGTGACGAACATCGCGTCCCCATAGCTAAAGAACCGATAATTCTCCCGCACCGCGTGGCGATACGCCGCCAATACCGGCTCCAAGCCGGCAAACGCGCACACCAACATCAACAGGGTCGACTGCGGAAGGTGAAAGTTGGTGATCAGGGCGTCCACGCAGCGAAAAGTAAAACCCGGCAGGATAAACAGCTCGGTCTCGCCCCGGCAAGGCCGCAGAGTCCCCGTCTGAGCCGCCGTTTCCAAGGCGCGCAGCACCGTGGTTCCCACCGCGATCACCCGCCCCCCCAGAGAACGGGCCCGGGCCACCGCGGCCACCGTTTCGGCGCCCACCTCGAACCACTCGCGGTGCATCCGATGTTGGGACGGCTCCTCCACCCGCACCGGTTGGAAGGTGCCGGCCCCCACGTGCAGGGTGACAAAAGCCATCGCCACCCCTTGGCGGCGCAGCCGGTTAAGCAGCGCTTCGTCAAAGTGCAACCCCGCGGTCGGCGCGGCCACTGCCCCGGGCTTTTGGGCGTAGACGGTCTGGTAGCGCTCGCGGTCCAGGGGGGTATCCGGGCGGTCGATGTAGGGCGGCAGCGGGATATGGCCGACCGTCTGCAGGACTTCGTCCACGGGCGCGTCGCGAAACTTGAGCAAGAAAAGCTCGCCGCGGCGTTCTTGAACCGTGCCGCGATATTCCCCTTCCAGGACGATCAACGCGCCGGGTTTGGGCGCCTTACTCGCTTTGAGGTGACACCAAGCCGCGTCCGGCGCCACCACGCGCTCGACTAAAATCTCCACCCGGCCGCCGCTCTCCTTGCGGCCATAGAGCCTGGCCGGGATCACGCGGGTGTCGTTGAACACCAAAAGGTCGTTTGGGCCTAGCAAGTCGCCGATCTCACCAAAACGCCGGTCCTCGATCCTCCCGCTTGGCCCGTCCAGCACCAACAGCCGGCTGGCGCTGCGCTCGGGAAGAGGAGTCTTAGCGATTCGCTCCGGGGGAAGCTCGTAGAAAAAATCACGCGTACGCATCTTTGCTAAAGTTTAACGAATCGATATAATTTAGCTCGCGCCGAGGTGGCGAAACCGGTAGACGCGCCAGACTCAAAATCTGGTGGGGGCGACCCCGTGGGAGTTCGATTCTCCCCCTCGGCACCAATTCTAAATCTTAAAGGCTCGTCGCCGCCAAAGAATCTAGGCAGCCGGCCTTTATGGCAAGCATCCATATCCCACCCGACTGGCGGCGGGCGGCTGGCTCGATCCTGGCGCAAGGGGCGCGCAAGGTCTTGGTCTTAGGCGCGACCGACCGCGGCAAGAGCACCTTCTGCCACTATCTGGCGTGGTATTTTTTGCAGGCGGGGATCCAGCCGGCGCTCATCGATGCCGACGTAGGCCAAAAAGACCTAGGGCCGCCGGCCACCCTGACCTTGGGCTACCCTAAGTTGAACCTCGCCCTGCAAGATCTTAAGCCTGCGGCTTGGTATTTCGTCGGGGCGGTGTCGCCGGTCGCCCACCTTCTGCCCATGGTCGTAGGCAGCCGCCAACTTTTAGACCAAGCCGAAGCGCCCGTGACGATCATCAACACCAGCGGTCTGGTAACCGGCGTCGGCGAGGTGCTCAAAGCCTATAAGATCGACGGCCTCCGCCCCGACGTGCTCGTCGCCATCGAGCGCGGACAGGAGCTTAGCCCCATCCTGGCCGCCCATCGCCATTTTCTTACCTTGCGCTTACGCGCCTCTCCCCACGCCCGCCCCAAATCCTGGGAACTGCGCGTCCAGCGCCGGCAGGCCGCATTTCGCGCCTATTTTCGCAACGCCCGAGAACAAGCCCTGCTCTTAGACGAGCTCATCGTGCAACGCCTGCCGGTGGATTCAACAGATCCTGCCGTCCACCTGACCGAAAACCGCCTGTGTGGACTGGCCGACGCCGGGCAGCGCCTGTTAGGGCTGGGACTGATCCGCCGCTTCGATGCGCCCCGACGCCGGCTCTGCCTGTTCACCCCGGTCAATGCCGGGGAAATCAAGGTCCTGCAGTTGGGCGACCTTAGATTGGATTGGACGGGCTGAGCTCTCCTGTTCGATTTCTTGTCGCAACAGCGCCACCATGTCGTTTAATCCGTCGGAAAGCACAGCCACCGCGTCGTCCAGGCTGAGCTTACCCACCAGGTGGCCGCGTGGATCAACGACCGGCAAATAGCGCATTCCCACCTCGCGCATCTTCTCCACCGCCGAATGAATGTCCTCGGATTCGAACGCGACGGCAAACTCCGTCTCCATGATCTGCGCCACCGCAATCGTATCCCCACTTAAGTCTTCGGCCCCTACTTTGAGAGCGATGTCGCGATCGGTCAGGATGCCGACCGGCGTCAGGATCGTCTCGGTGGGCGGCGGAGGTGCGGTGGGTTTTGCCTTACGCCGCTTGATCCACCCAAACGTGCGCTTTTCGTTTTCTTTTGGCAATGCAAGATAAGGCCGTTCCTCCACCACCACCAGGCTGCGCTCGTGGCGATCGCGCAGCAAGCGGGCGGCAGCGGCCACCGTTGTGGTGGCCGGGACCGCCACCACCTGCCGCCTGCACACCTCTTTGACCGGACGCCACGCGCGTTGGTGGGGAACGTACTGGTACAGCCTGTGCACCATTTCCAAAAACCAGCGCGGGCGGAACCACACCACTGCGATCAAGATCAAGTCCGCCTCAGGAATTCCGATCGTCACCTCGTCGATGAGCAGCAGCAGCGTGGTCCAAAGGATCACCTTGGTTTTGTAAGAACGCTCTTTGTTCTGCGCTCGCTTGGCCTTCATCGGCTCATCTCGCTTCGGCTTCTTTCTGGATTTCCCGCTGCAGCAGTTCGACCATATCATCTAGGCTGTCGGAAAGCATGGCGATGGTGTCGTCCAAGCTGAGGCTGCCGATCAGAGCGCCGCGCCGATCCACCACCGGCAACTGCCGCACCCCTGCCGCGCGCATTTTCTCCACCGCGGTGTGGACGTCCTCCGATTCCACCGCGACCACCAAGCCCGAAGTCATGACCTCGGCGGCGGTCGTGGCATGCCACGGGCGACCTTCCGCCGCCACCCGCAGCGCCAGGTCGCGGTCGGTCAGTATTCCCACCGGAACCCAAAGCGTCTCCTCCGGCGTCGGGCCGGCGCGCTGCTCCACCACGACCACGCTGCGCACGTGAGCATCGCGCATCCGCTGAGCGACCTCGGCCACCGGCGTGGTCGGCAAAACCGTGACCGCGTGCGGCCGGCAGATATCCCCGACCGAGTGCCAGGACTGACGGTGCGGGACATACTCGTACACCCGATGGACCATGGTTAAAAACCAGCGCGGCAACAGTATCAAGATCGCCAACAGCAACACTTCCGCAAACGGAATCCCCGGGGTGAGTTCGTCGGCGATCAAGAGCACGAGGATCCAAAAGAGCGCCGTGCGCCGGTAAGAGCGCGCTTTTTTGGGCTTTTTGGGTTTTGGCATGCGCTTACAGCGAAATTCAAGGACTAATCCAATATCTTAAGGTTTTTAAGGAATTTAGGCGAAATTTCAGTCAACCGCGCCTGGACAAGCCGTCTTAGAAAAAATACAATCATTCTCATTAATATTAAAAGCCGCCATGGTCGCCCATCCTTTAAGCCACAGTTTGCCCGGGCAGACGATCCGGATTGTCGCCATTCCAGCCAAGCCGGTTCGCATGCGCCTTTTGAGCCTGGGACTGGCGCCCAAGACCACGCTCACCGTATTGTGGAACCGAGCTGGAACGGTGGTCGTTGGCCGCGACGGCGACCGGCTGGCGATCGGCTGCAAAATCGCCAAACAGATTCTCGTCGAGCAGGTTGAAAACCCATGATGCCCACGATCGCCTTGATCGGCAACCCCAACTCCGGCAAGACCTCGCTGTTCAACGCGCTCACCGGCGCCCATCAACGCACCGGCAATTGGCCAGGAGTGACGGTGGAGCGCAAGGAAGGTTGGTTCCGCTTTGGCCAAGACGCATTTCTGCTCATCGATCTGCCCGGCACCTACTCGCTCGATCCGGGCGAGAGCTCGGCCGACGAGCGCATCGCGCGAGAATTCATCTTCTCCCGCCAGGCTTCTATAATCATCAACCTCGTCGACGCGACCCATCTGGAGCGGGCGCTCTATCTGAGCGTACAGCTCACCGAGACCGAGACCCCGCTGTGTTTGGCCGTCAACATGATGGACCTGGCCCAGCGCCAGGGTCTGAGCCTGGACCTTGAGGCGCTGAGCCAAGCGCTTGCGGTTCCGGTGGTACCTTTGGTGGCGCGGCGGGGCGAAGGAGTAGAGAAGCTCAAGGCGGTTTTGGCTACCCAAATCCACCGCCCGGTCAAACCGAACCCGGTCGTCTACCCTCCGGCCCTGGAACAGACCATAGCGGACTTAACGCCTGCGCTCGCTCAGGCCTTTCCCAACCTGCCGCCGCGCTGGCTTGCCCTAAACCTTTTGGCCGGGCACCCACCCCCCTCCCCTCTGCCTTCGGAACTTGCCGCGCGCATCGCCAAGCTGCGGGAGGATCTTAGCTGCTCCTTGGAAGAAGACCTAGAGCTCATCATCGCCGACTGCCGCTACCGCCACGCCCACCGCATCGCCCAAACCGTCCTCAGACCGCCTAAGGACCGCTGCCCGTCGGTTTCCGACCGGATCGACGCGGTGGTCTTAAACCGCTGGCTGGGCGCGCCGATCTTTTTCCTGGCGATGTACCTGCTGTTCACCTTTACCATCCACTTCGGCGGCGCGTTCGTCGATTTCTTCGACCTTAGCGCGCAAGCTCTGCTGGTCGACGGTCTGCGCGCGCTGCTTGAGAATCTCGGTGCTCCGGCCTGGCTTAAAGTATTTTTGGCCGACGGCGTGGGCGGCGGGCTGCAGGTGGTGGCGACCTTCATCCCCATCATCGGCTTTCTCTATCTGGGTTTGAGTTTCCTCGAGGATTCGGGCTACCTGGCGCGGGCGGCGCTGGTGATGGACCGCCTGCTGCAGCGCCTTGGGCTTCCGGGCAAGGCGTTCGTGCCGCTGATCGTGGGCTTTGGCTGCAACGTGCCAGCGATTCTGGCGGCTCGGACCTTGGAGCGCGAGCGCGAACGCATCCTCACCGTGATGATGGCCCCGTTCATGTCCTGTGGCGCCAGGCTTTCGGTCTATGCGCTGTTTGCCGCGGCGTTCTTTCCCAAGGACGGGCAGAACGTGGTGTTTGTCCTCTATCTGGTGGGCATCCTGGCGGCGCTGTTGACCGCTTTCGTGCTCAAGACCACCCTGCTTCCCGGGGAGCCGCAGTCCCTGCTGCTGGAGCTCCCCTCTTATCAATGGCCGAGCTGGCGCAACCTGTTCTTCCATACCTGGCTGCGCCTTAAAGGCTTTGTCACCGACGCCGGCAAATACATCGTGGCGATGGTGCTGGTGGTCAACCTGCTCCAGGCTTGGAGCACCGACGGACGCTTTGGCCCGGAGGTCGCGCCGGAATCTTCCATGCTCTCGGCAGCCGCCAAGACGCTCACCCCCGCGTTTGCCCCTTTAGGGATACGCGAGGACAACTGGCCTGCGGTGGTCGGTATCTTAAGCGGCGTGTTGGCCAAAGAAGTGGTGGTCGGGACCTTGGACGCCCTGTACGCGCGCCCAGACCAAACCGCCACCGACGCAAGCTTTGATCTCCGCGCCGCCTTACAAGAGGCAGCCGCCACGGTGCCGGAGAATCTGAGCAAAGCCCTGCGCGCGCTCACCGACCCGCTCGGCCTGAGGGTGCTGCAAACCGCCGCGGATCCGAGCCAGGCGGCGGCCGAACTGGAAACCCATGCCGGCACCTTCGGCGCCATGGCGGCGCGCTTCGACGGCCCGATCGGCGCCTTTGCCTATCTTCTGTTCGTTCTCCTGTACTTTCCGTGCGTGGCGGCCACCGCCACCATCCGCCGCGAGACCGGCTGGCGCTGGATGCTGTTTGCCCTCGCGTGGACCGGCGGCCTGGCCTATGCGGTCGCCACCGCGTACTACCAAATCGCCACCTTCGCCCGGCACCCGCACCAAACCCAACTTCACCTCGCCGCGCTCGCGGCGGCAGCGGCGCTCGTTTCCCTGGCGCTCAAGCGCTTTGGCCGCGCGTCGGCGCACGGCCAAAGCGCCGTCGGCACAGGTCCCGGTCGGTTCCAGCGCAGCTGCTGCAAATGATCCTGGAAGTTCGCGACCTGCTACGCCAAAACGGCCAGCTCCCCTTAAAGGAACTGGCCGCCCGTCTCGGCCTTCCCCAAGAGACCGCCCGCGCCATGCTCGAGCGCCTGATCCAAAAGGGCCAAGTCGAGCGCCTGGCCCCCGGCACCTTGTGCGCGGGAGGTTGCCGGAGCTGCTCCCCCGAAACCATAGAAATCTACCGCTGGATCGACCATACTTGATTTTTGGGACGTTGCGGTTTTCCCCCCGCATGTTAAGAGTCTTGCTGTTCTTCTTAGCCGTGCTCGGCGCAGAGCAAGCGGGCGAACGCCTGTTTTCCCGCTACGCCGAGCTCTACGAACGCGGCCAGGTGCTCACCCGCTTGGGAGCCATCCGCGCCCGCCTGGAAGGCACCCTCTACGCTTGCCTGTACCGGGCGCGCGGGTTGGCGGCGGTGATCGCGCTGCACCCCGACCTCGACCAAGAGCTTTTCGCCCGCGCTGCCCGTGGGCTGGTCGACGGCAAACCCTTGCGCAACGTCGCCGCCGCCCCCGACCTGGTCATCCGCCTGATCTACCCCATCGCCGGCAACGAGGCGGCCCTAGGCCTGGACTATCGCCGCCTCCCCGATCAGCGCGAGGCGGCGCTGCGCGCCCGCGATACCGGCCAACCGACCGTGGCCGGCCCCCTGCCCTTAGTCCAGGGCGGCGTCGGCGTGCTGGTGCGCGAACCGGTGTTTGTAGAAACAGAAAGCGGCGAGCGGCGGTTCTGGGGGCTGGTCTCGGCGGTGATGGACGCCGAGGCCCTGTACCGGCTCGCCGGCCTGCGCGACCCGGAGCTGGGCCTTGAGATCGCCTTGCGCGGCGTCGACGGCCGCGGCGCTTCGGGACCTGTGTTTTTTGGCGATCCGCGGCTATTTGCCCAACAGGCGGTCACTTTAGACGTCTCCGTCCCGGGCGGTTCTTGGCAGTTGGCCGCCCTCCCCGTCGGCGGCTGGCAAGCGCCAAGGGCCGCCGCTTGGCTGCTGCGCCTCCTCGCCTTAGCCTTCGGCGCCCTGGGCACGGCGGCGATCTTGGTCAAAGGCCACCAGCGGCGCCGACAACAAACTTTGGCTTATCTAAGATCCGTGCGGCTGCGCGTGCTGGAAGGGGTGCTCGCCAACCGTCCGCTCTCGGAACTGCTGACGGACATCGCCCACCGCCTGGAGGCGGTGCAACCCAAATGGCGGGTGTCCATCCTCAAGCTCGAGGAAGGTCGTCTCTACACCGCCGCCGCCCCGAGCCTGCCGGATTTTTACAACGCCGCGGTGGATGGCCTAGAGGCCAAGGAAGGCTTAGGCTCTTGCGGCACCGCGGCCGCGACCGGCCAGACGGTGATCGTCGAGGACGTCGAGCGCCACCCTTACTGGGCGCCTTATTTGGAGATCGTCCGCAAAGTCGGTTTCCGCGCCTGCTGGTCGCTGCCGTTTACCGATTCGCGCGGCCAGGTCCTCGGCACCTTCGCCGTCTATTACGACCGCCCGCGCCGCCCAAGCCGAGAAGAACTGGCGTTGATCGAAGAATTCGCCAAGCTGACTGCCCTGGCGATGGAGCGGCAAGCGGCCGAATCCCACCTGCGCCTGGCGGAGGCGGTATTCAACTACGCCAGCGAAGGCATCCTCATCACCGACCTTGAGCCGCGCATCCTCGCCGTCAATCGCGCCTTCTGCGAAATCACCGGCTACACCCCAGCCGAAGTGCTGGGGAAAAACCCTAATTTTTTACAGTCCGGCCACCAAGACAAAGCGTTCTACCGAGCCATGTGGAAGTGCCTGCTGCAAACCGGCCAATGGCGAGGGGAGGTATGGAACCGGCGCAAAACCGGCGAAGTCTACCCGCAGCTTCTGACCATCAGCACGGTGCGCGACGGCGCCGGCCAGCCCACCCACTACGTCGCGCTGATGAACGACTTAAGCCAGCTCAAGCAATCGGAGGCGCGCCTGGATTACCTGACCCACTACGACCTGCTCACCGGCCTGCCCAATCGCTTGCTGCTCCAGCTGAATCTTACGCAAACGCTGGAACGCGCGCGGCGGCAAAACCAGCGGGTCGCGGCGCTGGTGTTGGATTTGGATCGCTTCAACCTCATCAACGACAGCCTAGATCACGCCGCCGGCGACGAGCTTCTGATCGCGCTGACAGAACGCCTGAAACGTCGACTGCGGGGCGAGGACTTATTGGGCCGCCTGGCGGGGGACGAGTTTTTGCTGATCGCGGAAAACCTTCCTAGCCCGGAAGCCGCCGCGCGCATCGCCGAGCACCTGCTCGATGCCCTCGCCCAGCCGTTCGTCGTCGCCGGAGAGCCGCTTTACTTAAGCGCCAGCGTCGGCATCGGCCTGTATCCTGAGGATTCGGCCTCCGCCGCCGAGCTCATCCAGCACGCCGAAGCCGCGATGCGCGAGGCCAAGCTCAACGAGCGCGGCGGTTATCGCTTCTACACTCCGGCGCTGTCGGCCAGCGCGCGGCGGCGGCTGACGCTCGAGGCCCGCCTGCACCAGGCCTTGGAAAACCGCCAGTTCATCCTCCACTATCAGCCGTTGATCGAACTGCACACGGGGTGCGTCATCGGCTGCGAAGCCTTGGTGCGCTGGCAAGACCCGCAAGAAGGGCTGATCCCACCGGACCAATTCATCCCTCTGGCCGAAGCGAGCGGGCTGATCCTGCCCTTGGGGGAATGGGTGCTCACCGCCGCCTGCACCGCGGCGAGAAGCTGGATCGAGGCCGGGCTTGGCTTTAGGGGCGTTGCCGTCAATCTCTCCGCCCGGCAGTTTTACCAACCCGGCTTGCCAGAAACCATCGCCAAGATCTTGGCGCAAACCGGCCTGCCGCCTGCCTGCCTGAAGCTGGAGATCACCGAGAGCATGATGATGGCCGAAGGCAAGGAAGCCATCGCCCGCTTGCACGCCCTCAAGGCGCTTGGGGTGCGCCTGTCGCTGGACGATTTCGGCACCGGCTATTCCTCCTTGGCCTACCTGAGGACCTTTCCCCTGGACGAGGTCAAAATCGACCGCAGCTTCGTGGCCGACCTTCCCCACGAGACCAAGGCGCTCAAGCTCATCGCGGCGATCATCCAGATCGGCCGGGCCCTGGGGCTGAAGGTGGTGGCGGAAGGAGTGGAAACCGCCGCGCAGCACGAGGTCTTGCTACAACACGGTTGCCACGCCGCGCAAGGGTATTTTTACAGCCGGCCGCTGCCAGAGGACGAATTTTCTCAACGGCTTAGTCAATCTGCGCTGCGGCAGGCGCTTTGACCGGCCGGTTCGAGCAGTTCCACCCAGTGCACCACCGGGCGCCTAGCCGCCGGCTTTAAATACAGCAGGCAGCCGATGTTGGCGGTGGCGATGAGATCCGGGGCGCCGCTCTCGAGAGCGGCGAGCTTTTCTTGGCGCAGGCGGCGGGCCAGCTTGGGTTGCAGGAGCGAATACGCTCCGGCCGAACCGCAGCAAAGGTGGGCGTCGGGCACCTGGGTCAAAATCATCCCTAGCCGTTCTAGGATCCGCTCCACGACCCCGCCTAGGCGCAGACCGTGCTGCAGGGTGCAGGGGGAATGGAACGCCACCTTGAGCGGCCGACCCGGGCGCAGCGCATCGAGATCCGGGCAGCTCGCCAGCACCTCGCTCAAGTCTTGCGTGCGAGCCGAGACCACGGCGGCTTTGGCGGCGTAGCGCGGATCGTCGGCGAGCAACTCGCCGTATTCCTTGAGCATCAGGCCGCAGCCGGAGGCGGTGGTCACGATCGCCTCCACCCCTTGGGCGAGGTACGGCCACCACGCGTCGATGTTGCGCCTGGCGAACGCCAAGCCTTCCTCGCGGGCGCCCAAGTGATAACTCAGCGCCCCGCAGCACCCGGCCTTGGGCGCCACAATCAAGGAAACGCCGAGGCGATCCAAGGCGCGCGCGGCGGCGGCGTTGATCTGGGGAGCCAGCACCGCTTGCACGCAGCCGTCCAAAATAAGCATGCGGCGCGCGTGGGTCGGCTCCGGCCAGGCCGGCGCAGCTTCCGGCAGCCGCGCCCGCAGCGCCACCGGCAGGAAAACGCGCAAGATTTGACCCAGCCGGACCCAAGGGCGAAGCCTGAGCGGATACGGCAGAAGCGTTCTTAGCCCAAGGCGCAAGCAGCGCGAAAGTCCAGGCCGCTTAAGCTTTTGCTCCAAAAGCTGCTGACCGAGGTCGAGCAGTTTCCCGTAGCGCACCCCCGAAGGGCACGTGGTCTCGCAGGCGCGGCAGTTCAAGCAGCGGTCGAGATGGGTTTGGATCCGCCGCGTGGGCGGCTGCCCTTCGAGCACCGACTTGATCTGGTAGATGCGCCCGCGCGGCCCGTCCAGCTCGTCCCCTAACAGCCGGTAGGTCGGGCAGGTGGCGTTGCAAAACCCGCAGTGCACGCAGGCGCGAACGAGTCGCGCGGCGGCCGCGGCTTTGGGATCCTCTTTGAAACCATCGGCCAGCCGAACGCGCATCTAGAACTCCGGGTACATCCGTCCTGGATTGAAAATCCCATGCGGATCAAACGCCTGTTTTAAGGCGCGGTGGAGCCTGAAGAGATTCTCCGGCAGCGGTTGAAAGACCTCATCCCGCGCGCCCGCCGTTCGAAACAAAGTGGCGTGCCCTTGGAGTTCGGCGGCGAGGCGAAAAACCTCTGACGCGTCTGCCCGCGTGCGCACCCAGCGCTGCGCCCCGCCCCAGTCGAGCAAAACTTGCCCAGGCATGCCCGCCAGGGGAACCGCCGGCGGCACCGACAACCGCCAAAGGTCCTCTTCCCCGTGAGTGAAGAACGGCCGCGTCTGCTCCTTCAAGCTTTGCCAAAATTCTTCCCCCGGCGCTACGGTTTCCCCGCCGATCCGCCCGGCGGCAGCCGCCACCGCCCGCTCCGTGCCGGAAAGGCGCAGATACAAAAGCGGCGCCTCATAAGCCAAAGCGCTTATCGGCAGGGATTGACCCATTAAAGCCTGCATGGTGGCCAAGGCGGTTTCCGGATCATCGGCCTCTTGGCACAAGGTCCATTCCACCTCCGGCCGCGGCAGGACTTTTAAGGAGACCTCCAGGATCACCCCTAAGGCGCCCAGCGATCCTGCCACCAGGCGGCTCACGTCGAAACCGGCGACGTTCTTCATTACCTGGCCGCCAAAGGCAAGGACCTCGCCGCGTCCGGTCAGGAGCTTGACCCCCAAGACGAAATCGCGCACCGCTCCGGCAAAAGGCCTTCGCGGCCCGGAAAGCCCCGCCGCCACCGCCCCGCCCACTGTCGCCGGGCCAAAATGCGGCGGCTCGAACCCCAGCATCTGCCCTTCGGCGGCCAGGGCCTCTTCCAGCTCCGCGAGGGGCGTGCCGGCGCGCACCGTGACCACCAATTCCTCCGGCACGTATTCCACGATCCCGCGGTGGCCGGAGAGGCAAAGCGGCTCGCCCTGGGGCAGGCGGCCATAAAAATCTTTGCTTCCCCCGCCGACGATGCGCAAAGGCCGTCGCTCGGCGAGGGCGGCGTTTACCCGGTCTTGCAGTTCGGCAGTCAAGTCCATCGTCAAAAACGCTCCAACTCGGAGTGGGCAAGCCGTCCTCGGCGCACGTGCATCCGCCCCAGTTCGACGCAACGGGCCACAGTCGGAATCGCCTTGCCGGGGTTGAGCAGGCCCTCGGGATCGAAAGCGCGCCGGATCGCGTGAAACTGGGCCAGCTCTTGGGCAGAAAACTGGGAGCACATGCCGCCCAGTTTTTCCACCCCCACCCCGTGTTCGCCGGTGATCGTTCCGCCGACCGCAACGCACAAAGCCAAAATCTCCTCGCCCAAGCGCTCCACCCGCTCAAACTCTCCGGGAACTTGAGCATCGTATAGGATCAGGGGATGAAGGTTGCCGTCCCCGGCGTGGAACACGTTGGCCACCTTCAGTCCGTACTTGCGGCTTAAATCCGCGATGCCGGCCAACACCTCGGCCAGGCGCTGGCGCGGAATGGTGCCGTCCATGCAGTAGTAATCCGGGCTGACCCGGCCGACGGCGGCAAAAGCGGCTTTCCGTCCCGCCCAAAGGCGCTGGCGTTCGGCCTGGTCGCAGGCCACCTGCACCGAAAACGCCCCGCTTGCCTTTAGCACTTTTTCCGCCAAGGCCGCCTCCTCTTCCACCTGCGGGGCAAAGCCGTCCACCTCGACCAACAAGATCGCCTCGGCCTCACGCGGGTAGCCGGCGTGGACGAAATCCTCCGCCACCGCGACGGCCTGCCGATCCATCATCTCCAGTCCCGCCGGAATCAGCCCGGCGCAGATCAGCGCCGCCACCGCCTCGGCCGCGGCGGCGACCGAAGCGAAGGCCGCCAGCAGCGTCCGCGCGGCCTCGGGCAAGGGCAAAAGGCGCACCGTCACCTCGGTGATCACCCCCAACAATCCCTCCGAGCCGTGCAGCAAGGCCAAAATGTCCAACCCCGGCGCGGAAAGCGCTGCGCCACCAAGGCTCACCGCTTCGCCCGCGGCGGTCACAAACTTCAGCCCCAATACGTTGTTCACCGTCAGACCGTACTTGAGGCAGTGGACGCCGCCGGCGTTCTCGGCGACGTTGCCGCCTATCGTGCAGGCGATCTGCGAGGACGGATCGGGGGCGTAATACAAACCGTAAGGTTTGGCCGCCTGGCTGATCGCCAGATTGGAAACGCCGGGTTGGACCCGGGCGAGGCGGTTGTCAGGATCCACCGACAAGATTCGGTTCAAACGCGTCAGGCAAAGCAGCACGCCGTTTTCCACCGGCAAGGCGCCGCCGGAAAGCCCGGTCCCCGCCCCTCGGGCCACCACCGGCACAGCGTGGGCCGAACAAAAAGCCAGCACCTTTTGCACCTGCTCTGCGCTCTCAGGCAGCACCACCGCCTGCGGGAGGCAGCGGTAGGCGGACAGGCCGTCGCACTCGTAAGCCCGAAGCTCCTCGGGCGCGGTCCGCACTGCCTCCTCCGGCAACACGCAGCGCAAGGCGCGGATCAAGGCGGAAGTCGGCATGGCTTGCGGCGTAAAAACAAGCGAAACAGCAGGAAACCGGCGGCAAACCCGCCCAGATGTCCCCACCAGGCGATGTTAGCGTATGGCTCTTGGGTCATCATTGCGGTGGTGGCCTGATAGGCTTGGAAGATCACCCACAACCCGAGGAAAAAGATCGCCGGCACGGGGATGAACAAGGGCAGCGGGAAAATCCAAACCACGATTTTAGCGTAAGGGAACAGATAAAAATACGCCGCCAACACCCCTGCGATCGCGCCTGAAGCGCCCACCGCCGGGGTGACGGCAGCGCGGTTGATGGCCACGTGGACCAGGTTGGCCAACACCCCGCAGACGAGGAAAAAGCCCAAAAACCGCCACGGTCCCATCTTGTCTTCAACGTTGTCGCCGAAGATCCAAAGCAGCCAGAGGTTGAACAAAAGATGCAGCCAACCGCCGTGCAGAAACAGGTTGGTCAAAATCGGCCAATAGTCGTGGGGATTCAAACCCACCGCTTGGGCCCATTCGGGATAAGCGTAGCGGGCAGGGATCAGGCCGTAACGATAGAAAACCGCGCTGCGCATCTCCTCAGGCAGCAGCCAGGTGAACAGGAACAGAGCCAGGTTTATCCCCATCAGGGTCCAGGTCATCCACGGCGTGGAAGCGCGCGGCGCGGTGTCCTGAAACGGGATCATTTATCTTCTTCCACCTGGACCCGCGCGCGCAAGTCCAGCAAGCTGTCGATCGCCCCCAAAAGCGCCAGCCCCATCACGGCGTGGGGCGGGATAAACACGAGCAAGGCATACATCAAGACCAGCCAAAAGCCGCTCAAGTTTCGCAATAAAACCACCGCGTGCGCTACCGCAACCCCCTGAAACAGATAAACCCCCACCGCGACGAGCAACCAATCGGTAAGCAAGAGTCTGCTCCAATAACCCGCCAGCCAGATCCCTGCCACCCACGCCGGCAACAACCAACGCGGCAACCTAAGCTGGCAAAATTCCGCCTGGAAACCGCCCGGATAGTACAGCAGCGCTTGCAGGTAGCGCGCCAACAGCAGCGAGGAAACAGCGCTGATCTCATAAACCATAGCCACCAGGCCATTCATCAGGCGCAACGTTCCTTCGTAATCGAACCCTTCGACCGTCGCCCCGGGAACGTTGGCGATCGCCTGTTCCAGCCAAGCCCGCCAAAAACCCACCACGTCCCCGCCGGTCAGGGCGTGCAGCGCAACCACGTAAGCTAAGGCCAGCAACCCCAAGGCGGTCAAGCTCACCCCTTGCGCGTAGGTAGAACGCAGCACCACCGCCCCCACCCAAACCGGAGGCCACAACGCCAACGCCAACGGAAACGGAAACCCCGGCCGCGCCGGCAAGAGCAAAAATAACCCGCCGACGATCAGGGCGGAGACGACCATTGTTCCTAGCCCCTCGACGCCGCCGCGGCGCAAAGTCACCAAGCCCACCGCCGCCGCGCTGAGCAGAAGCAAGGGGATGAAGTACACTCCGATCAGACCAAACCCTGCGGCTGCCAGCGCAGCGCGCCAGCGGCCGGCCATGACGAACGCAGCGATCTCCCTCACGATCCCTCCGCCGATTCCTGAAAATTCAGCCGCCAGTATAAAACAAAACCCCGGCCGGGGTCGCCCCCGGCCGGGGTTGGTTTCGCCAAGGAGAGCGAGCGCTTATTTGATCGCCGAATCCGGCAACGCAAACACGCTCAACACGCCGCCCAACTGGGTGAACTTGTCGAGCGAGCGGTAGGTGCCCACCGCGCCAAGACCCTCGGTCTCGCCCTGGAGCCCGGCCGCCATGCCGATACCGGCCCAACCGCCCAGACCCGACAGCACGCCGATGTACTGTTTGCCTTCAAACATCCAGGTGTTGGGATTGCCGATGATCCCGGAAGGCGTCTTGAACTTGTACAGCTCCTTCCCCGTCTTGGCGTCGCGGACCTTGAGGAAGCCTTCGAGCGTGCCGTGGACCACGATATCGCCCTTGGTCGCCAGCACCCCGCTCCAGACCGAGAAAGGCTCGTCATACGACCAAACGATCTTGCCGGTCTTGGCGTCCCAAGCGGTGAACACGCCCAGGTTGGTGGAGCCGTTCTTCTGCCCGGTCTTGACGTCGCGCCCGGCCGGGAACATGGTCACCGTCGCCCCCACGTAAGGCTGCCCCGGGGTGTATTCCACCTCAAACGGCTCGTAGTTCATGCACACGTGGTTGCCGTTGACGTAGAACAAGCCGGTGCGCGGCGAGTAGGCCACCGGACCCTGGTTCTTGGACCCCAAGGCCGCCGGGCAAACGTCTTCGGTGGTCACGTCCTCGCCGTTCTGCTCGGTGCTGTATTTAGGATCGACCACCGGCCGCCCGGTATTCATATCCACGTGGGTGGCCCAGTTGACCGCCTTGTCGTACTTCTCCGCCACCAGGACCTCGCCGGTCTCGCGGTCCAAGGTGTAGGCAAAGCCGTTGCGGTCGAAGTGAACCAGGGTCTTGCGCAGCTTACCGCCGATCTCCTGGTCCGCCAGGACCATTTCGTTGATGCCGTCGTAGTCCCATTCGTCGTGCGGGGTCATCTGATAGACCCATTTGGCCATCCCGGTGTCGGCGTCGCGCGCCCAGATGGTCATCGACCACTTATTGTCGCCGGGGCGCTGCACCGGGTTCCAGGTGCCGGGGTTGCCGGAGCCGTAGTAGATCAAGTTGAGCTGCGGATCGTAGCTGTACCAACCCCAGGTGGTGCCGCCGCCGATCTTCCACTGATCGCCCTGCCAAGTCTTGAGCGAGGAGTCTTTGCCCACCGGCTGCAAGCCCTTTTCCTTGCCCATCCAGGTCATGGTCTTGTTCGGGTCGATCTTCATTTCCTCGTCGGGGCCGGTGCTGTAGGCTTTCCAGGCGAGCGAGCCGTCTTTCAGGTTGTAGGCCGCCACGAACCCGCGCACGCCGAATTCACCGCCCGAAATCCCAGTGATGACTTTGTCTTTCACCACCAAAGGCGAGTTGGTGTTGGTCATCCCCAATTTGGGATCGCCGTTTTTGACCTGCCAGACGACTTTGCCGGTCTTGGCGTCCAAAGCGGTCAAGGTGGTGTCGGCCTGCTGCAGGATGATCTTGCCGTCGCCGTAGGCCAGCCCGCGGTTGACGGTGTCGCAGCACATCACCGGAATGGTGACGTCGGCGTCCTGAGTGGGTTCGTACTTCCAAATGATGCTCTGATCCTTGGGGTTGATCGCGTAGACGCGGTTCGGGAACGGCGTATGAACGTATAGCACGCCGTCGATGAACAAGGGACCGCCTTCGTGACCGCGCAGCACGCCGGTGGAGAACGTCCACGCCGGCTGCAGCTTGTCGGCGTTCTGGTTATTGATCTGATCGAGCTCGCTGTAGCGGGTGCCCCAATAATTCCCCCCCCACACCGGCCAGTTGGCAGGATTTTTGGACAGATTGATCACTTCCTGGTTTGCCTGTGCCCCACCGGCCATCAGCACCGAGCTTACAGCGGCTGCGATCAGGCCGTTTTTCACGGGTTTTTTCATACAATCCTCCTCGTTGTTTTTAGCAGGGAAAAGACCTTAGGACGCTAGGAAAATTTCCCAGCCGTTCCTTGAGGCGGTAAATTGAAGGATTTTCAGGCAAAAGTCAACCTTTCAAGCCGCCTCGCCGGCAAAAACGCGCACGGCGCAGAACTTGAATTCCGGGATTTTGGCATCCGGGTCTAAAGCCTCGTTGGTCAACAGATTCGCTGCGGCTTCGTGATAGCAAAACGCCATGAACACCGTGCCGCGCTGCATGCCCAAATTCGGCCGCGCATAAGCGGTCACCTGCCCGCGCCGCGATTTTAGGGTAATCACCCCCCCCGGCAAAACCCCCAAACGCTCCAGGTCCAGGGGATGCATCTCGGCCACCGGATAAGGCTCGATCGCATCGAGCACGAAAGACCTGCGGGTCATCGCCCCGGTATGCCAGTGTTCGAGCTGGCGGCCGGTAATGAACACGAACGGGTATTCGGAATCGGGCAGCTCGGCGGCGTGGACAAACTCAGCCGGCACAAATAGCCCCTTACCCGTGGGCGTGGGAAAGCCCTGGGTGAAGATCACCGCCTGCCCCGGATCGCCTTCCTTTTCGCACGGGTAGATGACCGAATCCTCTCGTTCGAGCCGCTCCCAGGTGATCCCGGCGATGCTGGGCATCGCCAGGCGCATCTCCTCGAACACCTCCTGCGGGCCGGAATAGTTCCAGTCCAGCCCCAGGCGTTTGGCCATCTCTTGGATGATCCATAGGTCTTGCCGCGCCTCCCCGGGCGGATCAATCGCCTGCCGACCGAGTTGCACGCGCCGGTCGGTGTTGGTGAAGGTGCCGGTCTTCTCCGGGAAGGCCGAAGCCGGCAAGATCACGTCGGCAAAGCCGGCGGTCTCGGTGAGGAAAATATCCTGCACCACCAGGTGCTCGAGCTTTGCCAGCGCCGCCCGCGCGTGGGCGACGTTGGGGTCGGACATCGCCGGGTTTTCGCCTTCGATGTACATGCCCCGCACCTGACCTTTTTCGATCGCATGGATCACTTCCACCACCGTCAAGCCCGGCTCGGGATCGAGCTTCACCCCCCAGAGCTGCTCGAATCGGGCGCGCGCTTTGGGGTCCTTGACCGACTGGTAATCGGGAAAGACCATCGGGATCAGGCCAGCGTCGGAAGCCCCCTGCACGTTGTTCTGGCCGCGTAAGGGGTGAAGCCCGGTGCCGGGCCGGCCGATCTGCCCGGTCATCAGCGCCAACGCAATGAGGCAGCGGGCGTTGTCGGTGCCGTGCACGTGTTGCGAAATTCCCATCCCCCACAGGATCATCGAGGCTTTGGCCGTGGCGTACAGGCGCGCCACCGCGCGGATGGTTTCGGCCTCGATCCCGCACACCGGCGCCACCCGCTCGGGGGCATAGCCCTTGAGGTGTTGGCGCAGCTTCTCAAAGCCTTCGGTGTAGCGCTCGATGTATTCGAGGTTGTAAAGCCCCTCCTCGACGATGGTGTGCATCATCCCGTTGAGCAGCGCCACGTCGGTGTCGGGGCGAAACTGCACGGGGTGGGTGGCGAAACGGAAGATCTCGGTGCGGATCGGGTCGGCCACGATCAGTTTTGCCCCCCGGCGCGCGGCGTTTTTGATCCACGTGGCCGCCACCGGGTGGTTGACGGTGGGGTTAGAACCGATCAGGAAGATCACCTCGGCTTTGAGCACGTCCGCCACCGGATTGGATACCGCTCCCGAACCGATGCACTGCAGCAGCGCCGCTACCGAAGAGGCATGGCACAGGCGGGTGCAGTGGTCGACGTTGTTGCTGCCAAAGCCGGTCCGGACCAGCTTCTGAAACAGATAGGCCTCTTCGTTGCTGCCCTTGGCCGAACCGAACCCGGCCAAAGCCTTAGGGCCGTAGGTGTCGCGGATGCGCTTCAACCCTTGGGCGGCAAAATCTAAGGCCTCTTCCCAGCTCGCCTCGCGGAAGACCTGGAACAGCTGAGACGGATCCAACAGCTCGGCGGTCTTGGGCACACCGGGCCGCCGGATCAGCGGCTTGGTCAGGCGATAGGGGCTGTGAACGTAATCGAAGCCGAACCGGCCCTTGACGCACAAGCGGCTGTGGTTAGTCTCCCCATCGCGCCCCGTCACGTACAGGATGCGGTTGTTTTTCACATGGAAGGTCAAAAGGCATCCCACCCCGCAGTAAGGACAGGTCGAGTCGACTTTTCTGTCAACTGGCACGTGGCCCACGTCGCCTTTAGGCATCAGCGCGCCGGTAGGACAGGCTTGGACGCACTCCCCGCAAGCCACGCAGGTGCTCTCCCCCATCGGATCGTCGAGGTCGAACACGATTTGGGCTTTTGCACCGCGGAAAGCGTAGCCGATCACATCGTTGGCCTGCTCCTCGCGGCAGGCGCGCACGCAGCGGGTGCACTGGATGCAGGCGTCGAGGTTGACCGCCATCGCCGGATGGGAAAGATCCGGCTTAGGCTGCCGGCGTGAGGGAAAGCGGGGTTTGCCGACTTTGAGCTTGGCCACCCAGTAGTCGAGTTCCGAATCGTCGCGGTAGGGGGACTGGCCCTGCGCCGGCATGTCGGATAAAAGCAGCTCGAGCACCAGCTTCTGGGACTTTAAGGCGCGCTCGCTCCTTGCCTTCACCTGCATCCCTTCCCTGGGGGTGCGGCAACACGAAGGCGCCAAAACGCGCTCGCCCTCGATCTCCACCACGCAGGCGCGGCAGTTGCCGTCGGGGCGATAGCCTTCCTTGTAGCACAGGTGCGGAATCTCATAGCCGGCGCGTTGGGCCGCCTGCAGGATGGTTTCTCCCTCGAACGCGGTGATTTCTCGTCCGTCCAGGGTAAACGTGACGGTTTTTGGCTCGTTTAAGTACTTGGGATTGGCAACCACGCTTTAGCCCTCCAATTCGTGGGGGAAGTACTTGAATACGCAGCGGATCGGATTGGGCGCCGCCTGCCCTAAGCCGCAGATCGAAGCATCGGCCATCACCTGACACAAATCCTCGAGTTTTTCCCGATCCCAGTCGCCAGAGGCCATCAGCTGAGCGGCTTTGGCGGTGCCGACCCGGCACGGGGTGCACTGGCCGCAGGATTCGTCTTCAAAGAACCGGATCGCGTTTAGGGCCAGGTCTTTGGCCTTGTCGTGCTGGGAGAAAACGATCACCGCCGCCGAACCGATGAAACAACCGTAAGGGTTGAGGGTATCGAAATCCAGCGGCAAATCCCCGAGCGAAGCCGGCAGGATGCCGCCCGACGCCCCGCCGGGGAAATAACCATAGAATTCGTGACCGGGCAGCATCCCCCCGCAGTACTCGTCGATCAACTCGCGCACGCTGATTCCGGCCGGGGCCAGATACACCCCCGGTTTTGCCACCCGCCCGGAGACCGAAAACGAACGCAGGCCCTTGCGCCCGCGCCGGCCAAAGGAGGTAAACCAGCCCGGGCCTTTTTCGACGATGTCGCGCACCCAATACAAGGTCTCCATGTTGTGTTCCAAGGTCGGGCGGCCAAACAGCCCCACTTCGGCCACGTAAGGAGGCCGAAGGCGCGGCATCCCGCGCTTGCCTTCGATCGATTCGATCATCGCCGACTCCTCCCCGCAGATATAGGCTCCGGCCCCGCGCCGCAGGTGAATCGGCGGCAGGGGGCGATCCACCGGGGGATTGGCTTCGAGCGCCGCCAGCTCGGTTTGGAGGATCTTACGGCAGGCGGGATATTCGTCGCGCACGTAGATATAGACGCTTTCCGCCTCCACCGCCCAAGCCGCCACCAGCATTCCTTCCAGAAACCGGTGCGGATCGGATTCGAGGTAATAGCGGTCTTTGAACGTGCCGGGCTCGCCTTCGTCGATGTTGACCGCCATAAGGCGCGGCTTAGGGTATTTGCGCACGATCTCCCATTTTACCCCCGCCGGAAACCCGGCCCCACCCAAACCGCGCAGCCCAGCGTCCTTGAGCGCCGCGATCACTTCTTCTCGACTGCGGCGCAGCGTCAAGCACTCGGCAAGCAGCCGGTATCCGCCTTGCGCGCGGTAGGCTTCGTACCCGAGGTACTCAGGGATAGGAGGGGCAAAAGCCTTAGCTTCCACCGCCGCTACCACGCGCTCGGGAGTGGCCGCATCGATGGGGTTTTGGCCCACCACCGCGACCGGGGCGTGCTGGCAGCGCCCCACGCACGGCGCCGGCAGCACCCGCACGCCTTCGCCGAGTTTCCCTTGAAGCGCTTTGCGTAACGCTGCGCTGCCGGCCAGCGCACAGCTGATCGACTCGCACACCCGCACCGTCAGGGGAGGCGGCGGCGTGTCGCCTTCCTTGACCACGTCGAAATGGTGATAGAAACTGGCCACTTCAAAGACTTCGGCGTACGAAAGCTTCATCTCATAAGCCAGCGCCACCAAGTGCTTGGCGGAAAGGTAGCCGTACGTATCCTGGATCTTGTGAAGGTGTTCGATCAACAGGTCCCGCCGCCTCGGCTCGTCTTTGAGCAAAGCCCGAACTTCTTCGAGCGCGTTTAGGTCAACCGGGCGTCCGCGGGCGATTTTGACTTTTTGGGTTCGGCGTGGGGATTGCGCTGCCATGGCGATAACCTCAAGGCTTTATCACTCACTTTACGAAACAAAGCGCCTCTGCTGCCTCTTCAGCGGCTTTGAGCTTGGCGCGCAGTTTATCAGCTTGGGGCGGATCGCGAAACACCCCGCCGGCCTCACCTGGCATGCTCCGCAGTTTGGTAAACACCACGGCTTCGGAGTATTCCTGGTAGGACATGCGCTTTGCCAACTCGTCCAGAGCGCAGCTGCAATGGTAGAGGTTGTCGTAGTTCTGCCCACCGTGCTTTTGCATGCACTCGAACACGTATTCCACCCGCGCCAGGGTAGGGAAATCGTTGGGCGACAAGGGCTGGGTTTTGGATTGGGCCGCACAGCCGCTCAACGCCACGCTCACCCAACCGATCAGAGTCCACTGAATTTTCATTTTAGCTCCATTTATTGACAAAATCAGTAGGAAATAGCGGATTTTTAAATTTTGGCCAAATCGATCGCCGAGAAATCGCAAACCCTAGGATAACCGGCTTCCGGCGCCGAGTCTCCCAAGCGCGCCACCCAGACCGTTTTCATCCCGGCCTCTTGCGCGGCATCAAGCTCTGCTTTGACATCCGACAGGAACAAAACTTCCTGCGGTGGCAGGCCGATCTCGGCAGCGATCTTGCGGTAGCTTGCCGATTCCCGCTTGGAACCGGTACGGGTATCAAAAAAACCTGAAAACAAACCGGTCAAATCCCCCCAGGGGGTGTGTTCGAATAACAGTTTCTGGGCCGCGACCGAGCCGGAAGAAAAAATATACAGGCGGTAACCTTCCGCGTGCCAAGCTTTAAGCCGGGCCACCGCGTCGGGATAAACGTGCCCCTTTAGTTCTCCGGCACGATAACCCGCTTCCCAGATCATCCCCTGCAGCGCCTTAAGGGGCGGGATTTTCGCGTCCGCATCGCTCCACTCAAGCAATTGCGCGATTGCCTCATCCAGGGTCAGGTTGCGGCCAACGATGCTACACATCTCCGCCAGCACCGCCTGGACTTCAGGATCGCTCTGGCGGGCGCGGACAAAATTCTCAAGGCGCGCCCGAGCGTAAGGGAACAATAGGTCTTGAACGAAGCTCAGCGACGAGGTCGTCCCCTCGATGTCGGTAAGCACCGCCTGGATCATTTCATCCGCTCCACGTATCCTTCCAGCTTAGGAAAACGCTCGGCGATCCGACTTCCGGTGTACTGCGCCACCCAGCCTTCCGGGGTCGTGAACAGGCGGATGACCTTAAGCGCGGGCCGCTCGCCCAGATCGAACCAGTGCTTGATTCCCGCCGGCACGCTGAGCAAATCGCCGGCCTCGCACAAAACTGCGTAGACTTTCGCGTCGGGGTGGAGATAAAACAGGCCGCGGCCGGCGACGAAAAAACGCACCTCAAAATCGCTGTGGGTGTGCTCGGCGAGGAATTTCCGCCGCAACGCTTCAAGCTCCGGATGCTTTGGCGTGACGCAGATCACGTCGGCCGCCTGGAACCCATAAGCGGCTTTCAACCGCTCGATGGCCTCCGCGTAGGCCGCCAAGATCGCGTCTTGACTTGCCTCTTCGGCCAGTTCCCGATCCGCCTGCCAGCGCTCAAACTGCACCCCGATGCATTTCAAGCGCGTGGCGATTTCGATCGGATCGGCGTAGTACTCGAAAGGTTCAAAACGGTCCTCGGCATGAATGGTAAGAACGCTCATCTGGGGCTTGCTCCGTATAGCCTGATTTCACAGTCGAACATGAACTCCAAAGCCTCCACCTGATGCAACGCCGCTTCAACGCTGCGCCCAAAGGTGTACAAGCCGTGGCCGGCGAGAATGTACGCATGGATGTCGCCGTGGCGCTCGATATAAGCGTCTACCCGACGGGCCAGACGCTCGGTGTCTTGGTCGTTGGGGAAAATCGGCACGACCACGCGTTCGGCGTGGGTGTGAATCCCATCCAGTACTTTTAAGAGTTCGTGATCGGTGAGCACCACCTGCTCTCTAAACAGGCGCGAGGCGAGAATCGCCGCCGGCGAGTGAGGATGAAGCACCGCTTGCACGTGGGGATAACGCCGATATATCGCCAAATGCAAAGCCGTCTCGGCGGAAGGCCTGCGGCCATCGAGGGGCCGGCCTTCGGCATCCAGGCGCACGATGTCGGCGACCGTCAGCCGCCCCTTAGGCCGCCCCGAGACCGTGATCGCCAAGCCGCCATCCGCCAGGCGCGCGGAAAGATTGCCGCTGGTCGCAGGCATCCACCCCCGCGCGGCTAAAATCCGACCGACCTCTACCAGCTCTTGGGCGCGCTCTTGGAATTCCGCCTCCTTCATGCCACCTCCACATTGTCGATCAGGCGCGTGCTTCCCAACCACGCCGCCGCCAGGATCCGTAGCGGGCGCTCGTCTGGATGGGCTTTTGCCAAATCGCGCGCGCGCCGAACGACAAAATACTCGGGCTTGAACCCAGCCCGCTGGAGCTTCATCTTCTGGCGTTCGCCCAAGGCAGCAAAATCGCGCTCGCCGGCTTGGATTTGCGCCCTGGCCTCGCACAAGGCCCGATAGAGCTCCGGCGCCTGGGCGCGCTCTGCAGGCGAAAGATACCCGTTGCGCGAACTCAGCGCCAATCCGTCGGCCTCGCGCACGGTCGGGACGCTTGCGATCGCGACCGGGAAGTTCAAATCTTCGACCATACGCTTTATGATCAGCAGCTGCTGATAGTCTTTTTCGCCAAATAGGGCCACGTCCGGCTGCACCAAGTTGAACAGCTTGGCCACGACGGTTGTCACCCCGCGAAAGTGGCCTGGCCGAAACGCGCCGCACAGGATGTCTGCCAGTTCCGGCACGGTAACGCACGTACTGGGTTCCAGGCCGCGGGGATACATCTCTTCCACGGTTGGGGAAAACACGGCGTCTACTCCAAGCGCGGCGAGTTTCCGCCGATCCTCCTCCGGAGTTCTCGGGTAGCGCGCGTAATCTTCCTGCGGGCCAAATTGCAAGGGGTTGACGAACAGGCTCACCACCACCCGCTCGGCCCGCCGCTTGGCTTCTTCCACTAGGCTCAAGTGCCCGGCGTGCAAGTTGCCCATGGTGGGCACCAGCGCCACGCGCTCTCTTTGGCTTTGCCAGCTCCCAAGCAGCGCCCGCAAATCCGCGATTGAGGTGAGATAATGCATGCTTAGCGATAAGCGTGTTGTTCGCTTGGAAAACGCCCCTCCTTGACCGCCGCCACGTAGTCGGCGACCGCTTGGCGAACGCTGCCTTTGCCACTAAGGAAATCTTGGGCAAAGCGCGGCGGCTTGGCGGTCAAGCCCAACAGGTCATAGAGCACCAACACCTGCCCATCGCAATTTGGCCCGGCGCCGATGCCTAGGGTGGGAATCCCTACCTCCGCGGTGATGGCCGCCGCCAACTCGACCGGCACGCATTCCAGCACCAGCAGCTCAACCCCTGCCTGTTCCAGCAGGCAGGCGTCCTCCAGTAGCCTTTGGGCGTCTTTGGGTTCGCGCCCCTGGACTCGATAACGGCCAAGGCGATGGATAGACTGAGGCAATAATCCCAAATGGCCGCAGACCGGTATCCCCTCCCGCACCAACGCCTGGATCACCTCGACCCGCTCTCTGCCGCCCTCGAGCTTGACCATCTGCGCGCCGCCTGCCTGCACCAAACGCGCCGCCGAGCGCAGCGCGCGTTTGGGCTCAGAATACGTGGCAAACGGCAGATCGGCGATCACCAGCGCCCGGACCGCGGCGCGGCGGACGCAGCGGGTGTGATAGACCATCTCGGGCAAACGAACCGGCACCGTGGTCGCCTGGCCTTGGATCACCACCCCTAAGGAATCCCCGACCAACAGCGCATCCACCCCGGCTTCCTCCAGCACCCGGGCAAAGCTGGCGTCATAACAGGTCAGACACGCGATCTTCTCCCCCCGTTGCTTGAATTCGCGCAATCCAGGCACGGACACGACCTCAACCATCGCCGACCTCCAAGCGCACCAACCCCTCGTAAGGACAGCGTCGCAGCAATTCCCCAAGCGTTCCGTGACCGGGAATGAACAGCGCAGGCGAGGCGATCTCCGCCAGAGGATACAACACGAAAGGGCGCTGGGCCAAACCGGGATGAGGGAGAATCAGAGCTTGGCTGCGAATGCAATAGCGCCCGTAAAGCAGCAAATCCAGATCCAGCACCCTAGGCCCCCAGCGCTCGCCGGTTCGTACCCGGCCGTGGGCGGCTTCGATCGCCTGCAAAGCGCTCAGGAGTTCGTAAGGAGAGCGCTCGGTCGCCACCGCCATCACCGCGTTGACGTACTCTGGCTGATTGGGGGGACCCATGGGGGCGGTGCGATAGAGGCTGGAGAACCCTTGCTCGCAAACCCCTTCCATGGCCGCGATCGCCTGCCGAGCGCGCTTGACCTGGGCGATTGGGTCGTTCAAGTTGCTGCCCAAACCAATGTAAGCGATCATGAGGACACAAAAGCGCGCTTGGCCCGAGCTTTGCGCCTGGAGCGCGGCCTGCGCTGGCGCGGCCCCTGCAACATTTGGCGACGCTCCTCCTCTCCCGCCTCGAGGAATCGGGTCCACCAGCCGGCCAGTTCCGGCTCGACCTCTCCTGCCGCGCTGCGCAGCAAGAGAAAATCGTAACCGGCCCGAAACCGCGGATGCTCCACCAGCCTCAACGGACGACCACCCTGGCGGCGCTCAAAACGCGGCTGCAGCATCCACACCTCGCGCATCGGCAAGGCTATGCGCCGCGGGATCGCCACGCGCTGCACTTGCTCGGTCAGCACCGCGCTGACCGCTTCCTGCAGCGCCACCCCAGGCGCTGCCCCTGCCGCCTGCCGGCGTTCGGCCTCCAAACGCACCGGCGCCCAAAGCAGCGCCGCGTATAGAAAATAAGGCGCGACCGGTTTGCCCTCGCTTAAACGGCGGTCCGCGGCCTCCAGCGCCCGGAGCAGAAAGGTCGAAGGGAACCCCTGGTGCTCTACTTTTAAGGCTTCCTCCGTGGCGGGAAACAAAAACTCAAACAGCCCATAGTGGCGCAGCCACTCAAAAGTCTGCACCGCAAAACCCGACAAAAACAACTTAAGCGCTTCGTCGTAGAGGCGCGCTGGAGGAATCCCCGCGAGCAAGGGAGCTAAGCGGCGCAAAGGCTCCTCGCAGGTAGGATCGAGGACAAACCCGAGCTTGGTCATGAATCGCACCGCGCGCAGCATCCGCACCGGGTCTTCGCGGTAGCGGCTTTCCGGATCGCCGATCAGGCGCAAAACCCCGCGGCGCAAATCTTCCATCCCGCCGACGTAGTCGATGACCGAGAAATCGGCGATGTCGTAATACAAGGCGTTGGCGGTAAAATCGCGCCGGAAAGCGTCTTCTTCAATGGTGCCAAAGACGTTGTCGCGCAATACCCGCCCCGATTCTTCCTGCGCCCAGTCGCCTTCGCGTCCGGGAGCGGCGGCAGCGCGAAAAGTGGCCACCTCGATGATTTCCCCGCCAAACTGGACGTGCGCGAGGCGAAACCGGCGCCCCACCAGACGGCAATTGCGAAACAGCGCCTTCACCTGCTCGGGACGGGCGTCGGTGACCACGTCGAAGTCTTTGGGTTCGCGCCCCAGGAGCAGATCGCGCACGCACCCGCCGACCAGGCAGGCGCGAAATCCAGCTTGTTTTAAGCGGTACAAAACTTTTAGCGCGTTGGGGCTAATCGCGCGGCGCGAAATGGGGTGTTCAGAACGAGGGTAAACCCGCGGCTGAACTGATGCGGATGAGCCAGCCGGTTTTAGGATTTTTTGGACGAGCTTTAGAATAGGCAACGTTGCGCTAAACCCAAGTTGTTAGATTCCCATGTTGCTCAAAGCGAGCATAATGTCGTTGACGATCGCCGTGAGGCGAGGATGCTCTACCTCAAAGTGCATGATTTCCTTTTCCAATTCCTCGAGCAAACCGTGTCTGCCCGGTTTTTCTTCACTTTCGCTAAGCTGCTGCTCCACCCGCTCCAGCAACGCTTCCAAGCGCTTGCGCGTAGGTTCGTCGACGTGTTCGAGCTCAGCACGCAGGCGTTTTATGCCGTCCTTAAGCGGCTGTGGGTTTTCTGCCTCAGTCATACGCCACTCCCAAACTCATGTTTGTAAATAATCATAAGCGAAACCGTCCCTTCCTGGAAAACAGGAATCGCCCCCGCGCATCATATCCCTTATAATGCAGATGGTGAAAACCCAAAGAGGAGGATAGGCCATGCTAAATTACGACGAATATAAGATTCGCATCAGATACGAAGAGTTCCTAACCCATCCGGCGCTGACCGCGGTGTTTGTGGTGTTGTTCTTCGCCTTGAGCTTTGCCCGCCTGCCGCCTGTGCTTTATATGCTCATGCTGGCGGTAGAAGTATATATCGCTATGTTCTTCGGGACCCGTTTTACCAGCCAAGCAGGCGGCACAAATGCGCCTACGGCTTCACCTTCTGGAGAGTCTTCCTAAGCTTATGGATTTTTCCCTGCACTTTGGCAACCTCGAGACAAAACGCACCGATTGTCTAATCGTCGGCGCTTACGAAAAGCAGAAGCTGACGGAAAGCGCCAAGCAGATCGATCAGGCCAGCGAGGGGGGCTTGGTCAAGCTGCTCAAGCGCGAACAGTTCAAGGGCAAACCAGGCGATGTCTTGCTGTTCCATCAACTGCCGGGTTGCCGGGCAGATCGGGTACTGGTCGTGGGGTTAGGCGATCCCAAAGCGCTATCTGCCCAAAACTACAGCCAAGCTTTGGCGTCTGCCGGCAAGGCCCTCGCCGCCACTCCCAGCCAAAAGGCTTTATGCGCCCTGCTGGAAGCAGAGGTGGCAGGATGCGATCTCCGCTGGAAGTCGAGGCAGATCGCGCGTATCTTTGCCGACGGTTGCTACCGCTTCACCCAGCTCAAAAGCGAACCGGAAGATCGGCCCGCGCTGGCGCAGGTCGATCTCCATTGCCCGGATAAAACCCAAAGCGCGGCCATCGAGCAAGGCGTACGCGAGGGCCAGGCGATCGCGGCCGGCATGAAGCTCACCAAGGATTTGGCCAACCTGCCCGGCAATCTCTGCACCCCCTCTTACCTGGCCGAACAGGCCCAGAAACTGGCCGATCGCTATCCCAAAATCAAGACCACGGTGCTGGAGGCGGCGGAGATGGAAACGCTCGGCATGGGGGCCTTGCTTGCCGTCGCCCGCGGCAGCCGCCAGCCGCCTAAGCTGATCGTCCTGGAATATACCGGCGCTCGCCCTGAAAATCCGCCGATCGCTTTGGTAGGCAAGGGAATCACGTTCGACGCCGGCGGCATTTCGTTAAAGCCGGCGGAAAACATGGACGAGATGAAATACGACATGTGCGGCGGCGCGAGCGTGCTCGGCACCCTAATGGCGGCCGCGGAGCTGAATCTCCCCTTGAAGCTGGTAGGGGTGATTCCCGCCTGCGAAAACTTGCCGGACGGCAACGCCATCAAACCCGGCGACATCATCAAGACGATGGCCGGCCATTGGGTCGAGATCCTCAACACCGATGCCGAAGGCCGACTGATCCTAGCCGATGCTCTCACCTATACCCAGCGCTTTAACCCCAAAGCAGTGATCGACGTCGCCACCCTCACTGGGGCTTGCTTGGTCGCCTTGGGCAGACACGCCACCGGCCTGTTCGCCAACGATGAGGCTTTGGCCCAAGCTTTGCTTAAGGCGGGGGAGACGAGCCTAGATCGCGCCTGGCGGCTGCCGTTGTGGAAGGAATACCAGGAACAATTGCAATCCAACTTTGCCGATCTGGCCAACGTCGGCGGCCGCGAAGGGGGGGCGATCACCGCCGCGGCCTTCCTGGCGCGCTTTACCGAAAAATTCACTTGGGCGCATTTGGATATTGCCGGCACGGCCTGGACCAGCGGACGGGATAAGAAAGGCGCCACCGGCCGACCCGTCCCCTTGCTGGTTCAGTTCCTGCTCGACCAAGCTTAATAAAGAATGACGCGCGTGGATTTCTATCTGCTTGGGGACCTAAACCCCCAAGCCCGGCGAGCGTTTGCCTGCCGGCTGGCGGAGAAGGCCTATAAGCTGGAGCACAAAGTTTTCCTACGCGTTGAGGACGCGACCGAGGCGAGCCTCTTAGACGAGCTTCTCTGGACTTTTCGCCCGGGGAGCTTCGTCCCCCACACTCTGGCCGAAAACCTTGCCAATGACCCTTTAGCAGCGGTAGTCATTGGGACCAATGCTGCCCCGCCTGCATTTCATACCTTGCTCATCAATCTGCAACTTAGCGTGCCCGAGGATTGGCAGCGGTTCGCGCGCATCGCCGAAATCGTCACTCAAGACGACGCCACGCGTAGGGCAGGTCGCCGCAAATACCGATTTTATCAGGAGCACGGTGCAGATCTCCACCTCCATCGGCTCGCTTGACCCTGGGAAACCAAACTTTTGTCTTTTATTCTTTAAAAGAATAAATTTTTTATTTTTTATTCTTGTTAGTTATTTATTGGCCGATACAATTTATTTCGCTTCTCTTTGCCAATTGGGAATGCTCCATGACTGTTGAAGCTTGGATTGCGATCGCCGTCGTGATCGCTTGCGTTGGCGGGTTTGTTCTCACCTCCCTCTCGGCTGAATTAATCTTGGTGGGAGGAGTGAGCGTCTTGCTGCTCAGCGGCGTGCTGACGCCCAAGCAGGCTCTGGCCGGATTGGCCAACGAAGGCATGGTCACCGTCGCCCTGATGTACATCCTCGCCGCAGGGCTTAGGGAGACCGGCGCGGTCGATTTCCTCACCCAATACGTTCTCGGCCGCCCCCAAAGCCAACGCGGCGCCGTCGCCCGATTGATTTTACCGGTCGCCGCGGTCAGCGCCTTCCTCAACAACACCCCCGTGGTGGCGGCGTTTCTGCCGGCGGTGATCGACTGGGCCAAGCGCCTTAAGATCTCTCCTTCCAGACTGCTCATCCCCTTAAGTTATGCGGCCATCTTAGGCGGCACCGTGACTCTGATCGGCACCAGCACCAATTTGGCCGTCAACGGCTTGCTTCTGAGCCGAGGGGATCCCGGGTTTGGTTTATTCGATCTGACCGGCGTAGGGCTAATTACCCTAGGAGTAGGCGCTTTGTATCTGATCGTGTTTTCCCCGTGGCTTCCCGCGCGGGTGCCGGTCCACGAGGTGTTCGAGAACGCCAAAGAATACACCGTGGAGATGTTGGTCGAGGAGAACGGCCCGCTGGTGGGGAAAAGCATAGAACAGGCGGGGTTGCGCCACCTGCCTGGGTTGTATCTAGTGGAAATCGTGCGCGACGGAGAAATCCTGGCTGCGGTCGGCCCTTACGAGCGCCTGCAGGGCGGCGACCGCCTGGTGTTCGCGGGGGTAGTGGATGCGGTGGTGGAACTGCAACGCTTCCGCGGACTGCGCCCCTGCACCGACCAGACTTTCTACCCCCGGGATAAAGAACACCGCGAACGGGTGCTGGTGGAAGCGGTGGTCTCGCCGCGCTGCGCCTTGGTGGGGAAAACCATCCGCGAAGGCCGCTTCCGCATGACCTACGGCGGCTCGGTGATCGCCGTCGCCCGAGAAGGCCGGCGCATCCAGGGCAAGATCGGCGACATCCGCCTGCAAGCTGGGGATGCTTTGCTGCTGGACGTGCGCCCGCCGTTCCTGGAGCGCCATCGCAACTCGACCGATTTTCTCCTCATCAGCCCGATTTCCGACTACGTCCCCATCCGCCACGAGCGCGCCTGGCTGGCCTGGGCGATCTTAAGCGCCGTCGTCCTGATCGCCAGCACCGGCCTCTTGAGCATGCTCAAAGCCGCGTTAGTGGGCGCAGGTCTTATGCTGGTGACCGGTTGCTGCTCGCTGGGCAGCGCGCGCAAGAGCTTAGACGGGCAGGTACTCCTTTCCATCGCCGCCTCTTTTGGCATCGGTACTGCGCTGGAAGTCACCGGGGCGGCTGCCCAAATCGCGCAAGAATTTTTACGCCTTGCCGACGGCACTCCCTGGCTGACGCTCGCGGTCATCTATGGCGTCGGTTCGCTGTTGACCGAAATCGTCACCAACAACGCGGTGGCGGTGATCTTGTTTCCTATCGTCACCGCTCTGGCCGAGAAACTGGGCGTGGACGCCAAGCCTTTGCTGTTGGCCTTGATGTTTTCCGCCTCGGCGAGCTTTGCCACCCCCATCGGTTATCAGACCAACTTGATGGTCTATGGACCCGGCGGCTATCGCTTCACCGATTTCCTAAAGTTCGGTCTGCCTTTGAATATCTTGGCAGGAATCGCTACGATCGCCGCGATTCTCTGGCTGTGGCCGCTCTAAAGGCGCTTTGGCCTAAGGCTATACTTTGGTTTTGGGTCAGCGCACTCCTTGCGCTCGCCCAACTGGTCTGGGCAGACGAACGCCTGCTTTTGGCCACCACGACCAGCACGGAAAATTCAGGGCTCCTGGCGGTGCTCAACCCGGCCTTCGAGAAACGCACCGGCATCAAGATAGACGTGCTCGCCGTAGGCAGCGGCCAGGCCTTGGCGCTGGGCAAAAACTGCGACGTGGACACAGTGCTCGCCCACGCCCCCGAAGCAGAAAAAGCCTTTGTCCAGGCCGGCTACGGCGTCAACCGGCGCAAAGTCATGCACAACGATTTTCTCCTCGTCGGCCCTGAAGAAGATCCAGCCAAAGTCAAATCCGCCAAGACCGCCGCCGACGCCTTGCGCCGCATCGCCAAAGCGCAGGCCCCGTTTGTCTCGCGGGGCGACAACTCCGGCACCCACCAGAAAGAAATCGCGCTGTGGCGCCAAGCCGGCATCGTCCCTCAAGGCAGGTGGTACTTCGCGATCGGCCAAGGCATGGAAGCAACGCTCCAATTCGCTGCAGAAAAGCGCGCTTACGCCTTAAGCGACCGCGGCACGTTCCTCGCGCTTCAGAGCAAGCTGGAACTCAGCCCCGTGTTCGAGGGAGATCCTCAGCTTTTCAACCCGTATCATATTATCGCAGTCAATCCTAAGCGTTGCCCTAACGCCAATTACGAAGCCGCGATACGCTACGCCGCCTTCCTCACCGGCCCCGAAGGTCAAAAGCTCATCGCCGAGTTCAAAATCGCCGGCCAGCGCCTGTTTCAGCCAGATGCGCTCGATTATTAGGTGGCACTAAAAGCCAAGCTGGGGTATCCTTAAAGCACGATTGCTGGGCGAGACCGATGGCCGATCTGGAATTATCCCAAGCGTTTTTTCAACGCCACGGCGGCAATCTCGGCGTGCGCCATTTCGACCGCATCCTGGAAAAAGCGCGCAGCATCGAAGACAAGATCCAAAAAGTCCCGGCCTTGCACCGCTTTTGGAAAGACGTCTTAGTGTGTCTGGAATTGATCCGGGATTACCGCTTGGGGAGATACCGAAACCTTCCTACCTGGGCCATTGCCGCGGTGGCCTTTGGCCTGCTTTATCTGATCGACCCACTGGAACTGGTCCCAGACGTAATCCCCGTGGTCGGCTATGTGGACGACGTGGCGGTCATCGCGCTGATTTTAAAACTGGTCAAAACCGAGCTCGCCCGATACGCCGCCTGGAAGCAAGCCCACCCGGAGACCGTCTATGCGAACGGCGGCTGAAGGTGGTCGAGCTTGATTTCAATCCCCTTGCCGGTTGGTTTGCCTCCCGCAGCCACGTTCTGCAGGCGCTTTGCGCCTCGCTTTTCACCTGGGGACTGACGGCGCTCGGCGCCTCCTTAGTGTTTTTTTGCCGCCGTACCAATCAAAAGCGGCTCGACGCCATGTTGGGATTTTCCGCCGGCGTCATGCTGGCGGCCAGTTATTGGTCGCTGCTTGCGCCAGCGATCGATTTAGCCGCAAGCTACGGGCAACTGGCTTGGTTTCCGGCAGCTTCAGGATTTGGGCTCGGCGCGCTGGCGCTCCGATGGGCCGATAAACTTCTGCCGCACTTTCATCTTGGCACCTTCCTGCAAGAAGGTCAGTGGAGCGTGGCCACCTGGCGGCGGACCATGCTGTTGATCTTTGCCGTCACACTGCACAACATCCCCGAAGGGCTGACCGTGGGCATCGTGTTCGGCGCGGTCGGCGCAGGGCAAGAAACCGCCAGCCTGGGCGCAGCGGTTGCCTTGGCGATCGGCATGGGCCTGCAGAATTTTCCTGAAGGGGTGGCGGTGGCGATGCCGCTGCGCCGGCTGGGCTGGCCGCGCTGGCGCAGTTTCTGGTACGGGCAACTTTCCGCCGCCGTCGAACCCGTCGCCGCTGTGCTCGGCGCCGCAGCCGTCACCGCTTGGCTGCCGATCATGCCGTACGCTTTGGCGTTCGCTGCAGGCGCCATGATCTATGTGGTCGTTGCCGAAATCGTCCCCGAAACCTACGAGCGCGGCAATTCTGAAATCGCCGCCTTAGGAGCCATCTTGGGATTTATCGTGATGATGATCCTAGACACCTCCTTGGGCTAGGGATCGGCATTGCAATCACAGAACCGAAGATACAAAATAAGAAAAGTTCGTTTGCCGGGAGGAAAAACCATGTTGTATGCCGCACCCAATACTCAAGGCGCTAAAGTTCAGTTCAAGTCCCGCTACGATAACTACATCGGCGGCAAGTGGACTCCTCCCGTTCGAGGGCAGTATTTTGAAGACATCACCCCAGTAACCGGCCGGCCCTTCTGCGAGGTGGCAAGATCCACTGCCGAGGACATCGAGCTGGCCTTGGATGCCGCGCACGCCGCCAAGGACGCCTGGGGCAGGACTTCCCCGGCCGAGCGCGCCAAGCTGCTGCTGAAAATCGCCGACCGCATGGAGCAGAACCTGGAAATGCTGGCGGTGGCCGAGACCTGGGACAACGGCAAGCCGATCCGCGAGACTTTGGCCGCTGACATTCCTTTGGCCGTCGACCACTTCCGCTATTTCGCCGCCGCGATCCGCACCCAGGAAGGAACGATAAGCGAGCTGGACGCGCACACCGTCGCCTACCATTTCCACGAACCCTTAGGGGTGGTGGGCCAGATCATCCCCTGGAACTTCCCGCTGCTGATGGCCGCCTGGAAGCTCGCCCCGGCGCTGGCGGCGGGCAACTGCGTGGTGCTCAAGCCGGCCGAGCAGACCCCGGCCTCGATCATGGTCTTGATGGAGCTGATCGGCGACCTGATCCCGCCTGGGGTGGTCAACGTGGTCAACGGTTTTGGCGTGGAGGCCGGCAAACCTTTAGCCCAAAGCCCGAGGATCGCCAAGATCGCTTTTACCGGCGAGACCACCACCGGGCGTCTCATCATGCAGTACGCCTCGGAAAACATCATCCCCGTCACCCTGGAGCTGGGTGGCAAGTCGCCCAACATCTTCTTCGAAGACGTGCTGCAAAACGGAGCAGAGTACCTCGATAAGGCCCTAGAAGGCTTTACCATGTTCGCCCTCAACCAGGGGGAGGTGTGCACCTGCCCCTCGCGCGCCCTGATCCAGGAATCCATCTACGACCGCTTCATGGCGCAGGCTTTAGAACGGGTCAAAGCCATCCGCATCGGCAACCCCCTCGATACCGAAACCATGATGGGCGCTCAGGCCTCCAGCGAGCAGCAGGAAAAAATCCTCTCCTATTTCGACATCGCCCGGCAAGAAGGAGCGGAATGCTTAATCGGCGGGGAGCCTGCCAAGTTGGAAGGGGAACTTGCCGGCGGCTACTACATCCAGCCGACGGTCTTCAAGGGTCACAACAAGATGCGCATCTTCCAAGAAGAGATCTTCGGTCCGGTTCTGGCGGTGACGACCTTCCGCGACGAGCAGGAAGCGCTGGCGATCGCCAACGACACCCTCTACGGCTTGGGCGCTGCGGTCTGGACCCTGGACGCCAACCGCATCTACCGGCTGGGGCGCGGGATTCAGGCCGGTAGGGTATGGGTCAACTGCTATCACCTCTACCCGGCGCACGCGGCCTTTGGCGGGTACAAGAAGTCGGGGATCGGCCGCGAGACCCACAAGATGATGCTCGAGCACTACCAGCAGACCAAAAACCTCTTGGTCAGCTACAGCACCAAGCCGATGGGCTTCTTCTGAACCGTGAACGACATCGTCCCTAGGGTAGTCGCCACCCCCAAAGCGCTGGAACTGATCGAGAAGCTCAAGGCCAAGCACGGCCCGCTGATGTTCCACCAGTCCGGCGGCTGCTGCGACGGCTCCTCGCCCATGTGCTATCCGGCCGGGGAGCTTCGCGTCGGCGCCCAGGACGTGCTCCTGGGCGAGATCGGCGGCTGCCCCTTTTACATCCGCCGCGACCAGTACGAATACTGGCGGCACACCCAGCTCATCATCGACGTGGTCCCGGGGCGAGGAGGCATGTTCTCCTTAGAAGGTCCCGAGGGCCTGCGCTTTCACACCCGCTCGCGGCGGTTCACCGAGGAGGAGTGGAAAGCGCTCGCACAGGCTGGCCTCGTTTAGGGTTCGGCCCGCGGCAAGCGTTGGTGCAGCCGCCGACGCCAGCGCTCCCTTTTCTCACGGTGCAGGTCTTCGAATTTCTCGGCCTGCTCGGGAGTGAGCACCGATTTTAGCCGGCTTCGGGTTTCTTCACGCACTGCCTGGATTTTTTCCCGCTGCTCCTTCAGGATCGCTTCCACCTTGGGCTTCTGTTCCGGGGTCAGCTGCAGCCGTTCCTCCAGCCGCTTGAGGCGCTCCTCCACCGGCGGCGGCCCAGGTGGCCGGGCCAAGGCGGCGGTGCAGGCCAAGAAGGAAATTGTCAACAAGGTCTTGCGTCTTCTCATCGCGCTTCCTCCGGTTGCTTTAGAATGCAGAACAAGGCCTTGGGAGGGTTGTCGGCCCCGGGCCCGAGAAAGGCTGAAGGGCGGATTTCGACGATCTGGAAGAGCCCGGCGAAGATGCCCCGGATGTCTCCCGGGGCGTAACGTCCGGGCGGGCCTTCCGGACGGGTTTCTTCGCTGCTGAAGCACTTGAGCAGCAGATAGCCGCCAGGGCGGAGCAGCCGCGAGACCGCCGCGAGATAACGGCCGTGCATCTGGGGGGCAAACCCGTGAAACACCCCCCGGTCGAGAACCAAATCGAAGGGACCCTTCAAGCGGGTGTGGAGGATGTCGTCGACGCGAAAGTCCACCTTCACCCCTTCTCTCTCCGCCCGCTGCTGAGCCTGTTCGACGGCGGTGGCGGAAATATCGACGGCCACCACCTCGAAGCCCCGCTTGGCCAGGGCCACCGCCTGGGTGCCCGGGCCGGTACCCAGATCGAGCACCCGCCCGCTCCGGATCCCGAGCCGCTCCAGGGCTTCGGCCACGTCCGGGTCGAGATCCGGGCAGTACCAGGGCAGGCGCTCCGGCGGGGTTTCCCGGTAGCGGGCCTCCCAACCCAACGCGGCCGGCGCCGCAAACCCCCATCCCCAGCGCCCGGCGAAGGCGATCTCCGCCAGAGGACGGCGCTGCCGCGGCGCCCGCTCCCGCTCCTGCAAGGTTTCGTCGAGCACCCCAGGATCACCCGGATAGCCCAAGGCAGTAACGCTCATGGGCTCGAAGTCTTCCGGAACGGCGAATACTTCCCGCGCTCGAAGGGCGTCGAACCCGGCCATCTGGTGGGCTGCCAACCCTAAGGCGGCGGCCTGAAGCACCAGGCTCATCACCGCCTGGCCGGTGTCGTAGCTACCCCAACGATTGGGCGCGCCGTTGTGGCTGAAACGGGTCGCAGCGCAGGCCAAAATCAAAACCGGCGCTCTTTGGGCCCAGCGTTGATTGGCTGGAACTAGGCAATCGAACAACCGTTGCCAGGCCTCGGCGTCCTGCTGGCGGTCAGTCACCAGAAAGCGCCAGGGTTGGTCGTTGTAGCACGACGGCGCCCAGCGGGCCGCCTCCAGGCACGAGGTTAGCTTCTCCACCTCTACCGGCCGCCCGTCGAAGGCCCGGGGACTCCAGCGAGCGGCGATCAGCTCGTGGACGGGGGCCTGGATGTTCAATCGCTCCTGGCTCATCGCTGCCTCCTAAAGTTTTCATTCAACCAGACCGCCGCCGAAAAATCCAGCGCTCGGTCTAAGAGTCAGTAGATCACCGGCTCCGGATCCAGATGGCGCCATAGGTACCAAGCCGCGACGGTACGGAATGGCTGCCAGCGGCGGGCGAAACTTTCCAGTTCCGCCTTCGGCAACAGCGGTTTTTGAAAATACAATCGGCCGACCACCTTCTGCAGGCCGATGTCGGAGGCAGAAAACACATCCGGCTCGTGCAGGTGGAAGATGGCGAACATCTCCACCGTCCACGGGCCAATACCCCGAATTTGCCGCAGTTCTTGGCAAATATCGGCCAAAGATCGTCCCTGCCAATAGGCGTCGGTGATTCTACGGTCGAGGTAATATCTGGAGAGATCGCGAAGATAACCGATCTTAAGGCGCGACAGCCCTGCCCCACCCAGGCGGCTTTCCTCCAGCGCTATGAGCCCTTTTGGACTCAGCTCCGGCAGGATAGCTTCAAGGCGCGCCCAGATTCGGTCGGCAGCCCGGATCGATATCTGCTGACCGACGATAGCGCGCACCAACGTGCGGAAACTGTCGCCCCGGCGCTGCAGGCGTTCTGGATAGCGTGCGATCAGGTCAGCCAGCACAGTGTCGGCGCCGCTCAAATAGGCGACCGCCCGATCCCAGTAAGGCGGAGTCGGCATAAGCTTACAAAGATAAGCTGCTACAATAATTAAATTTTGTACGCAGTAATAATAAGACGCGATGGAAAAAACTTACGACCCCCATAAAATCGAACAACACTGGTACCAAATCTGGGAGGCGCGGGGCTATTTTGCTCCTTCGGGCCAAGGCCGGCCTTACTGCATCATGATCCCGCCGCCTAATGTCACCGGCAGCTTGCACATGGGCCATGCCTTTCAAGACACGATCATGGACGCCCTGATCCGTTACCATCGGATGCGGGGCGACAATACTCTGTGGCAACCGGGCACCGATCACGCCGGCATCGCCACCCAGATGGTCGTCGAAAGGCTGCTGGAAAAAGAAGGAAAAACTCGCCACGACTTAGGACGAGAACAATTTATCCAGCGGATCTGGCAGTGGAAAGAACACTCAGGCAGCACCATCACCCGGCAACTACGCCGCCTGGGGGCGTCGGTGGACTGGTCGCGGGAACGCTTTACCATGGACGAAGGGTTGTCGCGCGCAGTGCGCGAAGTGTTCGTACGCCTTTATCAAGAAGGGCTAATCTACCGCGGTCAGCGGTTGGTCAACTGGGATCCGGTGCTGCGCACGGCCGTCTCCGACTTGGAAGTGATCTCTGAGGAGGAAAAGGGCTATTTATGGCATATCCGCTACCCCCTTGCGGATAGATCGGGCTATTTAGTAGTCGCCACCACGCGCCCTGAAACGATGCTCGGGGACGTGGCGGTCGCCGTTCACCCTCAAGACGAACGCTACCGTCACTTGATCGGCAAACGCGTGGTGCTGCCTTTAGCAGAGCGCGAGATTCCGATTATCGCCGACGCGTACGTCGATCCTGCCTTCGGCACCGGCTGCGTAAAGATCACCCCGGCGCATGACTTCAACGACTACGAAGTGGGCAAGCGGCATAATTTGCCTATGCTCAACATTTTTACTCCGGACGCCTGCCTCAACGATTGCGTTCCTCCTCGTTATCGGGGCCTAGATCGCTTCGAAGCGCGTAAGCGGATAGTTGCCGATTTGGAAAAGCAAGGGCTGCTGGGGAAAGTCCAAGACCACGTTCTCAAAGTGCCGCGCGGCGATCGTTCCGGAGCAATCATCGAACCTTACCTGACCGATCAATGGTTTGTGAAGACTAAACCGCTTGCTGAGGCTGCCATTCAGGTAGTTAAGGAAGGCAAAATCCGCTTCATCCCAGAAAGTTGGGCCAAAACTTATTTTCAATGGCTGGAAAACATCGAGGATTGGTGCATCAGCCGTCAGATCTGGTGGGGTCATCGCATTCCGGCTTGGTACGATACGGAAGGCCGCGTTTACGTCGGCTATTCGGAAGCTGAAGTCCGGGAAAAATACTGCCTCGGCGACCGTCTCCTTAAGCAAGAGGAGGACGTGCTCGACACCTGGTTTTCCTCGGCTCTATGGCCTTTTTCCACGCTGGGCTGGCCAGACCAAACTCCAGAGCTCAAAACCTTCTATCCCACCAGCGTGCTGGTGACCGGCTTTGACATCATCTTCTTCTGGGTCGCGCGGATGGTGATGATGGGGCTGAAATTCATGGGCGATGTGCCTTTCCGAGAAGTCTATATTCACGGTCTGGTGCGCGACGCGCACGGTCAAAAGATGTCCAAATCCAAAGGCAATATCTTAGATCCTTTGGATCTGATCGATGGCATCAGCCTGGAAAAGCTGATCGAAAAACGCACCTTTGGGTTAATGCAGCCGCAACTAGCCAGGCAAATTGAAGCCCAAACCCGCAAAGAATTCCCCAACGGCATTCCCTCCTATGGCGCCGACGCGCTGCGTTTCACATTCGCTGCGTTGGCCACGACCGGGCGGGATATCCGCTTTGATCTGGGACGCATCGAAGGCTACCGCAACTTCTGCAATAAATTGTGGAACGCTGCCCGCTATGTATTCATCCACACCCAAGGTCAAGATTTAGGTTCGGTAAACGATAATATGGCGTTTACGCCCGTGGATCTTTGGATTCGCTCCCGACTCCAGCGAGCGGTTCAGGCCACTATTGATGCCATTGAAAACTACCGCTTTGATCTCGCCGCCGCTGCTATTTATGAATTCTTGTGGGAAGAGTACTGCGACTGGTACCTAGAGCTGTCTAAGATCTCGCTCCAGACCGGCGAAGCCGCCCAACAGCGGGCTACGCGACGGACCCTGATCGAAGTCTTAGAGACTTTCTTGTGCTTGGCGCACCCGATCATTCCCTTTATTACTGAGGAGCTCTGGCAACATGCGGCGCGTATCGCAGGCGTTGAGGGGGAAACGATTATGCTGCAGCCGTTCCCGCAGCCGCATCCTGAAGCAATCGATGAAATTGCAGAAAGCGAAATCGCCTGGCTTAAACAGTTTATCCTTAGCCTGCGAAAAATCCGTGGGGAAATGAACCTTGCACCCGGCAAGCCCCTGCCCATTTTACTTCAGCACGGCAGCGATTCTGATCGCCGGCGGGTCGTTGATTTCTGGCCCTACCTGGAGCGCTTTGGGCGCATCGAATCGATCCGCTGGTTGAAGGCAGACGAAGCACCGCCCGAAGCAGCTATTGCTTTGATAGGCGAACTCAAAATCTTGATTCCAATGGCCGGGCTGATTGACAAACAAGCCGAACTTGTACGGCTGGAAAAAGAAATTCAGCGGCTCAAACAGGATCTGGCGCGAGTCGAAGCCAAGCTTGCCAATCCAAAGTTCACCGAGCGCGCTCCTAAGGAAATTATTGTTAAGGAGCAGCAAAAATTAGAAGAAGCCCGTAGTGCCCTGCTTCACTTACAGGCGCAGCGAGCTAAAATCCAATCGCTTTAACCTCTACACTCGCTTTGCCGAAAGCGACGGCACGCCACTT